>JANMGF010000636.1:0-9279 GCA_031374535.1 Polyangium sp. (in: bacteria) | reverse complement strand
TCGCGTTGTGACGGTCGACGAAACGGAGCCCTTTCTCTCCCGTCGTGGCGGCGAGCATGTCGCTTTCGACCCCCATCCGTCTGGCGACCACGCGTGCTGCTCCGCGGACGTCGACGTTCTGTCCGCCGATCCGCAGCTCGTCGGCGCGTTCGACCACGACCGGCCGCAAGCCATAACGTTTCAGCCAGAAGGCGAGTGTAGGGCCGGCGATGCTGGCACCGGAGATCAGGACGGTTCGTTCATTCATGGTGAGCCTCTCGGAGCGGTTATAGCACCGGACTCCGGTGTCCTCGGTCACACCGTCTGACGGTTCCTCGGCACGACCTGAACGAAAATAGCCGGCCAACCGAGAGCTGTGGTAGTCGGTTCTTCATGGGCCTCGGTCCCGGATACACCGTCTCGAAGCACGTGAAGCTCGTGCGTTTGCTCGGCAGGGGCGGCATGGGAAGCGTGTGGATCGCGGACCACCTCGGGCTGAAGACGCAGGTCGCGGTCAAGTTCGTGTCGGAGGTGCACGCCAGCGACCCGGCAATGCGGACGCGCTTCCAGCGTGAAGCCACGAGCGCGGCCCAGATCGGGAGTCCACACATCGTCAATGTCCACGATCATGGCATCACGGACGACGGGACCCCGTACATGGTCATGGAGCTGCTCGATGGGGAAGACCTGTCGGCGCGCATCAAACGCAGAGCCCCGCTGCCCCTCGACGACGTCGCCAAGATCGTCTCCCAGACCTGCAAGGCGCTCGGCAAGGCCCATCGGCGCGGGATCGTGCATCGCGACATCAAGCCGAGCAACATCTTCCTCCTCGACACGGAGGGCGACATCTTCGTCAAAGTGCTCGACTTCGGCATTGCCAAGCCAGGCGGCGGCGAATCGAGCGAAGTGACGAGCACGGGGATGATCGTCGGGACCATCGTGTACGCAAGTCCCGAGCAGCTTCTCAACGCCAAGAGCGTGGATTTCCACGCCGATCTCTGGTCCCTCGGGGTCGCCGCCTACCGTGCGATGACGGGGAAGCTCCCGTTTTCGGACGAGAACGGGATAGGCGCATTGTTTTTGGCCATGCAAGCCGGGCGCTTCGTCCCGCCGAGCCAGCTCGTGAGCACCATCCCGCCCGAGGTCGACGAATGGTGCAAGCGGGTATTCGAGTATGACCCTGCGGCGCGGTTCGGCTCGGCCCGGGAGATGGCAAACGCGCTCTACACCGCCCTCGGTAGGACCTCGTCGCCTTCCCTCACGCGTGCGAACCAAACCGAGGCCAACCCGTCTTCGCGCCACTTCGCCGCTGGAGGATCGACCGATGCAGGATCCACCGTCGAAGGGATCGTACAGCAGGAAGCGAAGGACACGATCCACGATCACGGCTATCGGCCCTTTTCGTCGGACAGCCAGACAGCCCACGACTCTGCCTCCCTCTCCGCGGCGTCTTCCGCGCATGACGCCAAAGACGCGAGCTCAAAGGGCGCGGCGAAGGATCCGAGCTCGATCGGGGCCGCATCGGCAATGACGTACGTCGGTGAGTCTTCGACCCACGCGTCGGCGGCGCAGGGTTCGGGTGGACGCCGGGTCATGATCGCCGCGGCGGTGGTGGTGAGCCTCGCCGGTGCAGGAGCCGCGGGGTTTGTTTTCCTGAAGCGCCCCGTGAAACCGCTCGCCGGGGCGTCGACGCCGTCCATCGAAAACGAACCCGGCGGCGTGACCGCGGCGCCCGCGAGCCCGACCACGAATGACAACCAGGCGCAGCCCATGGTCGCGCCGGCCTCGAGCCGCGTGGAGCTCGCCCCGCCTACGCCCGCGCCAAGTGCGTCCGCGTCCAATGCCACCCCTCCGGATGCGTCCGCGCCGGGGGCAAGCCCGATGCCGTCGGCCAGGCCAGGCGGCCCTGGGCGACGCAATCCGATACCCGAGAAGGACTATGGATTCTGAACGGTCGGTGATTTTCCCTCGCGTCATGCAAATGCGTTTGCCCGAGGTTTTCGCGAAATTGTCTCGAGCCGCGGCGTTTTTCGTCACGGCGGCTCTCCTCGTCCCTTCCCTCGCGCTCGCGGAGCCATCCTCGGCGGACAAGGAGACGGCCCGAAACCTCATGAAGGAGGGCGACGCGAAGTTTGCCACGAAGGACTACGCGAGCGCCCTCAAGGCTTATCAGGCGGCGCACGCGATCATGCAGGTCCCGTCCACGGGCCTCCCGCTCGCCAGAGCCCAGATCGAGCGCGGGTTACTCGTCGAGGCACGCGACACATTGCTCCAGGTGTCACGTCACCCCAAGGACGCCAAGGAGCCGGCGGCATTCGCAAAAGCCCGTGAAGATGCCGCGGAGCTCGCGCAAAAGCTCACGACGCGTATCCCGTCCCTGGTCATCGTCGTGGAGGGCGCTCCGAGCAGTGAAGCCGTCGTGGCCGTGGACGGCGCGTCGATACCGGCCGCGGCGCTCTCCGCTCCACGCAAGGTCAATCCAGGCTCGCATACGATCACGGCCTCCGCGGGCGGATTCCACGACGCGAGCGCGACCGTCAACGTGAAGGAAGGCGCAAACGAGAAGGTGACGATCAAGCTCGTCCGGGCCGATGGCAACAAGCCGCCGCCGAACCCGCTTTCGTCGCAGGCGATCCAGGGCGGAGGGAAGCTCCGGATCGAGAGCTCTGCGCACGAGGGAAACATCTTCATCGACGGGAGAGCCGTGGGCGCGACGCCGCTGGAGGTGCCGGTCACGGCGGGCGTGCACGAGGTCGAAATACAATACCCGGGCGGCACGAACGTAAAAAAGAAGGCGACCGTCGCCGCCGACAAGATCGAACGCGTGGAGTTTCAGCCGTCCCCCATGGACGAAGTGGCGCGGCACCGGAAAGGCGTCCACTTCGGCTGGTCGTTCAGCCCCTCGATGGCGCTGCATCCCGAGAGCGGCGTGCTCATGTTCGGCGCGGCGGGGGGGTTCGTGATGAATATCGGCATCACCCCGACCTTCGATTTCCGGACGGGCGGCACGCTGACCATCGTGCACCGATTCATCGAGGATCCGCGGTATCAGTTGACCCAGCTCTCCGTCGTCGTCCCGGCCATGCTCCGTGTCAACTGGAGCCCGTGGTTCTCGTCGGCTGCGGGGCTCTCGGCTGGGTTCGTGGCGGATCTCCAGCAGAGCCCGGTGCAATACGGCGCGTCTGTCGGCCCGGAATGGTCACTCCTGTCCATGTGCGCCGGCGAAAAACGTCAATACGAAATCTCCTTCAGCCAGGGGCTGCGGTTCGGCCAAGCCCGGAACGATTTTCATCAATCGATCACATTCACGTACCTCTCGCTGGATTGACCGGGACAAGGGCCCATGCCTCGCCCCTTCAGACGCCCCGCGCCGCTCGAGCTCGGAGGAGACGAGCTTCGTGATCTCGTCTCCGCTTGTCTGGATCGGCTCGCGCCTTGGCTGGATGGGCTGAAGGACCAACCCGCCCATTCGCTCGACGGTAGCCACGCGGTCGCCCGCGCCTTCGACGAGCCCATGCCCGAGCGCGGCGTGCCCTTCCGGCGCGTGCTCGCGAGGCTCTTCGACCGCGCCATTCCAGTCAGCTTGAATGCGGCTTCGCCGGGCTATCTCGGCTACATCCCCGGGGGCGGCCTGCCGAGCACGGCGCTCGCGGATCTCATCACCGATATCACCAATCGTTACACGGGCCTCTGGATGCCTGCGCCCGGCCTGGTACAGCTCGAAATCAGCGTGATTCGCTGGTTTTGCGCGCTCGCGGGGTATGGGCCTTCCTCGGGGGGCTGGCTCTGCTCGGGTGGGTCGATGGCAAACCTCGCGGCCGTCGTGGCGGCCCGCGAGGCGAAGCTCGGGGAGGATTTCGGCGGGGGCGTCCTTTATACCTCGGAAAACGCGCATCACTCGATCTCGAAAGCGGCGCGCGTGGCCGGTTTTCCGCGGCGTACCACGCGTGTCTTGCCCGTTACCGCGTCTTTCCGGTTGCGGCAGGGCGATCTTGCCAGGGCCGTCGCCGAGGATCGGGCCGCGGGCCTCCGGCCCTTCCTGGTCGTCGCGCAGGCCGGCTGTACGCCGGTCGGCGCGGTGGACGATCTCGCCGCATTGGCCGACCTTTGCGCCGCCGAGGGGTTATGGCTCCACGTGGACGCGGCGTATGGCGGGTTTTTCCTCCTCACCGAGCGAGGGCGGGCGACGCTCGCGGGGATCGAGCGGGCGGATTCCATCGCGCTCGACCCGCACAAGGGGCTCTTTTTACCTTATGGAACCGGCTGCCTGCTCGTGAAGGATCGCGCGACCTTGCGTTCGGCCTTTGCCGAGACGGCCGCGTATCTGCCGCCTCCGCAGGAGGACGAAGATCGCTGGAATTTCGCCGATCTCGGCCTCGAATTGAGCCGTCCGGCCCGTGGCCTGCGTATCTGGTTGCCGTTCTGGCTCCACGGCGCGTCGGCATTTCGCGACGCGCTAAACGAGAAGCTCGATCTCGCGCGAGGCGCGGTGGCGCGGGTCCGGGCCCTGCCTTTCGTGCGTATCGTTGCCGAGCCCGAGCTGTCCTTGTTCGTGTTCCGGGTCGAGCCGCCGGACATGCAAGCCGGGGAGCTCGACGCCTTCAATCGGCGCGTGCTCGCCCGCGTCAATCAGCGAAAGCGCCTGATGTTGACGGGCACGACATTGCGTGATCCGGCGCTCGGCGAGGAGGTCTTCGTCATCCGCGTCTGCGTGCTCGGCTTCCGCACCCACGCGGACAGGATCGACATGTTGCTCGAGGATCTCGCGGCCGCCATCGCGGACCCGCGGGGTTGACTTCCAGGGGCGACCCCCGCCTTCTTCACCTGGCCTACGTGGCAACCGAGCGTGCCGGCGCGAACGTCAAACCTGCCCCATCCACCCTCGATCGTTCCTCTGGAACGCCTGACGAACCCTTGCGACCACGTCGTCCGGCAGCGGGCCCCGCTCGGCAATCGCGACGTTGCGCTCCAGGTTCGCCACGCTGCCCGTCCCGACGATGGCGCTCGACACCCCTGGGCAATACACGGCAAATCGTAGGGCAAGCTCGTCCGAGGTGTGCTCCCCGGGATCGATGCCCATGAGCCGCCACCGCTCCCAGTATACCTCCGCGTAATGCCCTGCCGGCCTCTCCGGGAATCGCCAGGGCGCATTGGCCAGCGGTCGTTTCGCGATCACCCCCATGCCACGCGCGAAAGCCGCCGCGAGGCTTCCGTCGATGACGCGCTGGTCACAGAGATTGACCGATGCCTCGATCGCGCCGAGCCTTCCTGATTCGATCGCCCACGCGAGCGGGGCCTCCTCCCCTGAATAGGCCGCCACACGCACCTTCCCAGCGTGCACGATGTCCTCGAGCGCTCGCAGAACGTCCCCTCGCTGAAGCACCTCGAGCGGACACGAATGCAGGTGAAACACGTCGATCCAGTCCGTACGCATCCGGCCGAGCGCGGCCTCCACACCTCGCACGATGCATTCGCCCGTCCAGTCCGCGACGCCTGGGACGCCGTAGCCACCCTTCGTGCTGATCACCAGCTCGTGCCGTCGCCACGAGAGGTGCCTTCCGATGCGCTCCTCGGAGAGCCCATACCCACGCGCCGTATCGATCACGTTGATTCCCCGATCGACGGCACGGTTGACGAGTGTCCCCGCGTGCTCCTCGCTCATGTCGGGCCCGCCGATGTGCCCCGCGCCGAAGCCGAGCGCAGAGACCAGAATGCCTGTGTTCCCGAACGGTCGTCGCTGCATGAAAGCCCTCCTCGAAGGACGCTACCTTTCAACGATACCGCAAATCTAGGAGCCCTGCGCGCGCTGGACAGGTGGGGGGTACGGGCCCACAGTGAGCGCACCGATGAAGCAAGACGACGAGACGCCTGACGAGATGAAAGACACGCCCGAAGAGGAAGGGCAGGCGCGCGCGCTCCGGCCCGAAGAGCAGGACCCGAAGCGGTGGAAAGGGGACGGGTGGACGGCGCGGGTCATCAAGAATGAAGACGACGACGGCTGGGCCGTGGAGATGACCCGCGACGGCGAGAACGAGCCCTCTCTGGTGGGTCCGTGGACGATGGGGCGCGACAAGAAGAACCCGAAGCCACTCGACACGAGCGCCTTCGCCACGCTGGTGAAGACGGCGAACGAGGTGCGGACGAGGACCCTCCAGCAGCTCCACGCGCAGCTGCATCGGAGCGTGAATACGGTGACCGCGGACGGCGCGCGCATGCAGGTCGACCTCGACGTGGTGCCCGATGAGGACGATCCGCACGCGATCCTGACCGTGCGAGACCGCTCCGGGGAGACGGTCTCGCGGTCGAGGGTGGCCGCGAATTTCAAGCTCACGTCGGAGACGGCGCGAAAATGGATCGAAGAGGGCGGCTCCGAGGGATGATTCAGGAACGGCTGGAGATCGCCCGCTTGCGCCGCGACATGGCCAGCCAAAGGGCCACGCCCAGCCACGCGCCTCCCGCGCTGCCTTCGCCGATCACGCTGCATCCACAACCACTGTCCTGATCAGGAGCCGTGGCGCCGCCACTTCCACCGGCCCCGCCACGTCCACCGGCGCCGCCATTCCCACCGGCGCCGCCACTTCCGCCGGCGCCGCCACTTCCACCGGCGCCGCCACTTCCACCGGCGCCGCCACTTCCACCGGCGCCGCCACTTCCACCGGCGCCGCCACTTCCGCCGGCGCCGCCACTTCCACCGGCGCCGCCACTTCCACCGGCGCCGCCATTCCCGCCGGCCCCTGAAATGCAGGTCCCAGCTTCGCAGGTGCCCATGAGGCCGCACGGGGTCCCGTCGGGTTTGGCGGGGTTCGAGCAGGCACCGCTTTGCGCGTCGCAGGTCCCGGCCTCGTGGCATTCGTCCATCGCCGAACATTCCGTCGCCGCGCCCGGCGCGCATGCGCCTGCATTACACGCGTCGCCCGTCGAACAGGCGTTCCCGTCGTCGCAGGGCGTGCCCGAGAGAGGGGTACACGTCCCGTCCTTCGTGGCGCCTGCGGCAGCGGCGCAGGTCTCGCAAGCGCCGGTGCACGTCGTATCGCAGCAAATGCCCGCGACACAATGCCCGCTCGTGCATGCCCCGTCCATGGCGCAGGGGGCGCCGGGCGGAGTGGCCGTGTAGTAGATCTCCGTGCTCTTCAGCGAAGCCGGGCCGACGGTCAAGCCACCCGCCACCAGCGCTCCGCCATCGGGCAGGAGCGTCATCGTGTGCTGCGCACGCGGCGCGCTCAGCGGTACCGTCACGGTCCACGTATTCGTCACCGGATCATAGAGCTCCGCCTGCGACAGGGGGTCGAAATAAAAGCCGCCGGACACGAGCACGCGCCCGTCGGTGAGCACGGTGGACGCCATGTTGATGCGCGGCGTCGGCAAGACGCCCCCCGGCGCCCACGTATTCGTGACCGGATCGTAGAGGCTCGCCTGGCCATTCGACGAGTTGCCCCCGAGCATCAAGAGCTTGCCGCTCTGGAGAAGCTCGCTCCGGGTGTAATTGAGGTGGAGCGTTATCATGGGGCCCGTGGGCGACCACGTCCCCGTCGCGGGATCGTAGATCTCGGACGATTGTCCGGCATCGACCCCCGCGCCTCCACCCGAAAGCACCTTGCCATTGGGCAAGAGCGCGGCCGTATGCTGCTGGCGTGCCGTGGCCATCGCGCCCGTCAGCGACCACGTGCCCGACACCGGGTTGTAAATCTCCGCGCTCGCGAGGGCCGTATTTCCATTGCCGGCCGTGCCACCCGTCACGAGGACCCGCCCATTCGGGAGCAGCGTGGCGGTGTAGCGCCTGCGCGCGAAGTTCATTTCCCCCGTCACGCTCCACAGGTTCGTGGCTGGATCGTAGATCTCCGCCGAGCTCAGCGAGCTCTGAGAAGCAACTTGCTCGCCGCCCGCCACGAGCACGCGCCCGTCGACGAGCCGCGTCGCGGTCGCATCCGCGCGCTTGTCGACGAGCGGCCCCGTCGATTGCCACGTCCCCGTCGCGGGCGTGAAGACCTCCGCGCTCGCATCCGGCCCGACGACGAGGACGCGACCGTCCTGCAATCGAACGGCACCATGCCTGTTACGGGTCGTGCTCATGGGCGTCGCCGGTACCCACTCCGGATCGACGAGCACGGGGCCGGAGACAGGCTCCGCAAAAAGCTCGATGTCCTGGCCATGCGCCCGCAGATGGATGGCGATGGGCATTCCCTTGCTCGTGTACGCGAGCGGCGCACGGACCTCCATTCGATCACGGCCTGCCCCGTCGCGCACGACGACCTCCTCGCCATCCTGCGCGAGCGTGCCGCCCTCCACGCGCCACGTCGCGAGCGGCGAAGTCCCGTCACCGGTTCCATCCTCGAAGAACAGCCACTCCTCGCAGCCATGTTCGGTCTGTCGAAAGAGCGCCGCGCCCCCGGCACGCGGATACACGAGCGCATCGCCGCGGACATGAGCCTCTCCAGCGAGGCCCTCCTCGGTCACCCGCACGGCGAAATCAGGGAGCTCGAACCGCAAAGCGCCCTCGCCGTACCGTGGCAGGAGCGCCTCGACGCGCTCGTCATGTGGCGTTCCGCCCGCCCGCGGAGCGCGGAACGTATACCCGTCAAAGGCCTCCTCGAGCCGCATCGAAGCATCGTCACGCAGCTGAAAAAACGCCTCGGCCGCGCGTGGGAACGCCGCCTCGACCGCCAGATCCGGCCGTCCTTCAATGCCGCCTCCACAACCCAACACGAAGACGATCACGGAGCCCGCCAGCGCCGAACGATTCCTACGCATTCTTTGCCTCCTCGAAGGTCGCGGAGGGTCGCATTTTATACGGCCGCTGGGAACCCCGAAAGGAAGGTCCCCTTGGAGAGGCCCGCCACGTTTCCGGCTCGCGTCGTCGCTGCACGTCGGACCTCCTCGGAGGATGCTGGATCCTCCACGCGCCGATTTCTGGTACCATTCACCGTCGGTCGCTTTTCCACGTCGAGGTATCCATGCGTCGTTCCTTTCTCGTGTCCCTCCTCCCCCTCGTGCTGGTCGCCTGTTATGGAAACGTCTTCGGCTCGGAGTTCGAGACTTGCGAAGAGCTCGACGCGGCGCTCCAGAAGGAGCTCTCGTCGATCCGGAGCTGCGCGGTCGACGCCGATTGCGGCGAGGTCCTCGAGGGCACGAGCTGCGGATGCACGAACGATCTCGTCGCGCGCAAGGACGCGGACGCGGCGCGTTTTCGTGCGCTCAGGGCTCGGGGCGAGGCGCTCGGGTGCGAGGGCGCCACGAGTGATTGCTCTTGCCCCGCGGCCGACGGGTTCGCCTGCACGAATGGCGTGTGCGGCTGGAACTACG
>JANMGF010000616.1:0-8017 GCA_031374535.1 Polyangium sp. (in: bacteria) | reverse complement strand
GATCGCTGGCCCGCGCGCGCTCCCGCTTCCGCTCCCGTGACCACCCAAGCCGACGCGCCCCGTGAGTTCACCCTCCTCTGCTCCTTGCCCGTCGACCGCGGTCCACTCGCCCGCGTCCGTTTCTCGCCCGTCGGTGACGCGCTCGCTGCCATTTCATTCTGGGGTAACCTCTTCTGCTGGAATACGGCCACGCCATCGCGCCGCTGGTCCGCACGCGCGGGCACGGATGCAATGGATCTCTGCTTCTCTCCGGACGGCCGCCGCCTGGCCACGCGTGCCGGGACGAACCTATCGCTCTGGGACGCGCAAACCGGCGACTGCCTACGCACGGCGCACGACATCCCCGGCACGAGCCTCGCATGGTCCCCCGAGAATGTCCTCGCGGCCGGCCAACCCGACGGCAAGATCCTCTTCCTCGACGCGGACACATTTTCTCCTCTCGGTCACCTCGATCACGGCTTTTGCCCCGACGGCATCTTCGCCCTCGCATTTTCGCCCGACGGCGAGTTCCTCGTCTCCGGCGGAAAGGGGGATGGATTCGTCGCCATTTCCACGATCCCCGCGGGCGTGCTCCCGCACAACGGGTTCACCCGCGCCGCCCATTTCCACCGCGGATCGGTCCTCGATTTCGCGTTCCGGCCCCGCGCGCCCCACGTCGCCTCCGCCGCCGACGACGGGTCGATCGCCATCTGGAGCCTCGAGGACGGCGCATTCCTCGCCAAGCTCGAAGGCCATACCACCGCCGTCACGAGCCTCTCGTTCTCGCACGACGGGCGCCTGCTCGCGTCCCGCTCCCGCGAAGGGCTCGTGCTCCTCTGGCGCACGGATACCTGGGAGCCCGTGGCCCGCCTGCAATCGGCCATGAATTACCTCGCCGGCGCCGCCTTCTCCCCCACCGAGCCCATTCTCGCCATTCCCTCGCCCACCGGCTCGCTCGCCCTCTTCGCCGTCGATATCGACGCCCTCCGCGGCCGCGCCGCCGCCTCCCCCACGCTCCACACGACCACCGCCAAGGTCGTCCTCCTCGGCGAGGGCCGCGCCGGAAAGAGCTGCCTCGCCCTCCGCCTCGCCCAGGATCGGTACGAGGAGCAGCCCTCCACGCACGGCATGCGATTCTGGACCATCCCCGAACCGCGCCTCCCACGCGAACCGTCTGTCCCGAAAAACCACCGCCGCGAGCTCGTCGTCTGGGATCTCGGCGGCCAGGACGAATACCGACTCGTTCATCCGCTTTTCTTGCGTGATACCTCCCTCGCCCTGCTCGTCTTCGAGCCCGGCCGCGGCAAGGCCGCCGAGGCCGAGATCGGAGCGTGGAACGATCACCTCGGCGCCGAAGAAAACCACGACGATTCCCCGCGCCGATTGCTCGTCGGCACCAAGCTCGACGAGCCGGATCGGGCCCCCGAGGATCGCGCCTCCACCGAGCGCCTCCGCGCCCGCACCGGCGCCCTCGCGTACGTACCCACGAGCGCCCGCACGGGCCGCGGGGTCAGTGATCTCAAAAGCGCGATCCTCGCCACCATCGATTGGTCCGCGCTCGGCCCGACGAGCCGCCCCGTCCTTTTCGAACGCATTCGCGCCCACGTCGAGCGCGCCCGCAAGACAGGCCGCGCCGTGCTCCCTTTGCTCGAGCTCGAGGCCAGCCTGCGCGAGGGCGAAACCGACGGAGACCTCCACGCCGCCATCCCCGCCGTGGCCTCCCAGCTCGCGCGCCAGGGCCTCGTCGCCGACATACGTTTGTCCGATGGAACCCGCGCGCTCGTCCTCGACGTCGAGCAGATCGCCCGGTATGCCGGCTCCTTGATCCTGCTCGCCCGCGACAATCCCCACGGCGTTCCCGCGCTCGACATCGCCACGCTCCTCGGCCCCGCCGCGCGATTCTCGCGTATCCCGCCCGGCGAGCGCCTCCGCAAGGACCAGGAGCTCGGCGTGCTCGACGGCGTCCTTGCGCTGCTCATCGAGAACGGCACCTGTTTCCTCCACGAAGGATTGCTCGTTTTCCCCGCGCTTTTCCCGGCCCCCACCCCCGCCTCCGATCCCACCGATCCCACCGATCCCGGCGCCGCGCCTCTTTTGCCTGCGGCCATTCGTTACGAGATGAGCCGCCCCGCCTCGGAGGTGTATGCCTCCGCCGTCGCGGCCCTCGCGCTCGGCCGGCGCTTCGGCCCCGCGCGCCTCGGCCCCGGCCGGGCCGATTTTGGCCTCCCGAGCGAAGGGTTGTCGCGCTTATCCATTTCCGCGATCCCGGGCGGCAAGGCGCGCGGAGGCCTCGAGGTCGCCTTCTCCGCGGACACGCCCGACGAGGTCCGCCGGCTCTTCGCGGGGTTCTTCGAGGATCACTTGCGCCAGCGCGGCGTCCAGTTCGTCGAGAGCGCCTCCATCCGCTGCGCGTGTGGGTATGTCCTTCCCGAGGACATCGTGAAGGGCCGCCTCGTCGCGGGCCACTCCGACATCGGTTGCCCCGAATGCGACACCCGCACGCCTCTCGTGCCTCTTTCCGATGGCAAAGCCGCGCTCGCCGCCCCCATCTTCGCCCTGCGGCGCGAGGCCGATCGCCGGCGCGAGGCGAGCGTGGAGGCCGCGCGGATGGCCATGGCCGTCGCCCGCGTCACCTCGGACAAACCCCCCGCGCCCATTCGAATCCTGCACCTCAGCGACCTGCACCTCCAGGAACATGACGACCCCGAGACGCGCCTCCAGCCCTTGCTCACCGATCTTCGGGACCGCGTGGAGGGCCTCGCCCTCGAAAAACTCGATTTCGTGGTGGTCTCCGGCGACCTCTCGAACCACGCGAGCCCGGGTGAGCTCGACAAGGCCCGCCATTTCCTCTCGCGCCTCGCCGAGGAGACGGGCCTCACCGCCGAACGTTGCCTCGTCGTGCCGGGCAACCATGATCTCGACTGGGACACCGAGGTCTACGATTTCAGGAAGCGGCGCGCCCTCGATCCGAAGCGCCTCGCTCCGGGCACCTTCGTCGAGCAGGAGAATGGCTTTCTCGTCCGCGACGACGCGCGGTATCCCGAGCGATTCCGCAATTTTTCGCGTCACCTCTACCACCCGCTTTGCCTGCGCGAATATCCGCTCGCCCCCGAGGAGCAAGGGATCGCCCTGCTTTTCCTGGCGGAGCGTATCCAGTTCCTCACGCTGAACTCCGCCTTCGCGATCGACGAATACCACCGCGGCCGCTCGGCCATTCACCCCGGCGCGCTCTCGCGTGCCCTCGCGGAGGCCGATCGGCAGGTCGGCGACGCTCGGACACGTGGAGATCTCGACCCGGACGCCCCGGTGCTCCGGATCGCCGTCTTCCACCACCCGGTGACGGGCAATGAAAAGATCGAGGACGACGCTTTCCTCGATCGATTGCGCCGCGCCGACGTCCGCGCCGTCCTGCACGGCCACGTCCACGAGGACCGCGCCGATCTCGTCGGATATCTGCATCCCGCGCGTCGAATCCACGTCGTCGGCGCCGGCAGCTTCGGCGCGCCCGACGGCCACCGCCCCGCGTCGGTGCCGAGGCTTTACAACCTGATCACGATTCCCCGGGATCTCGGGCGGATGCGCGTCGATACCCGGTCTCTGCGCAAGCAAACGGGCGATTGGGAGGCGTGGGCCACGTGGCCGGGCGACAAACCCGGCGAGCGGCGCGCCCATTACGAGGTGGCGTGGGCGCTTCCTCGATGATTCAAAGCTCGTCGGCGCCGATGTCGATCGTGCCGTTTTTCCGATTCTGCCCGTCGATGTCCGTCGCGCCCACGTCGAGCGCCCCATTTCCCTTGTCTTTGGCGGGGGACCCAGGCTTGAGGTGAAGATCGCCGTTCTCCGGATCCACGAGCTCGGGATACACGTTGAGCGAACTGGATCCGCCTTCCACGCCGTCGACGCCTCCGCCGAAGTAGACGTTGAAATCGAACGTGTTGCCCATGTTGCCGCTGCCCGAAGCCAGGACGACGGTCTTTCCCGGCGCCGCGATCACGATGTTGTTCTGGTACACGTTGCCCTCGTTGCGGTTCTGCAGGAGGATCGCCGCGTCCGTCCAGCCATTGCGTGAGCAATCGAAGAGCGTGTTGTTCAGGATCCAGTTGTTCTTCGCGGCCCCGCCCCCGCCGCCGTTCCCGGCGCTGTAACCGCCGGTCGCGAGACACGTGACGTCGTTCGCGTGGAGGAAATTGTTTCGCACCACGATGCCACGCGTGGATTTGCCGAACCACTCGCTGGCGAGCTCCACGCCGAGATCGCAGCCGTGCGCGACGTTTCGCTCGATCACGAGATCCGCCCCGCCGTCCACGTAAAAGCAGCCGGCGGATTTTACCTCCCCATACGCGGGATTGCCGAAGCTCGTGACGTCGTGCGCGCGGTTTCCCACGATGAGCCCCTTTCGAACGCGGTTCACGTCGGGCGCGTCCGTGACGTCGTCCTGGGAGCAAGCGCCGCAGACGTCGCTCTCGAAGCCGATGAAATCGAAGGCGATGTTGTTCACGTGGTGCACGTGGTTGTCGCGCACCTCGAAATCACGCACGTTGCCGTTGACGACGAGCGCCTCGCTCCAGCCAAGGACGAGATGGGAGAGCTCGTTGTCGACGATCTCGATCCGCTCGGCGGGCGTGGTTTCGGTCCCGTACACGCCGATCCCGTGCGCGCCCGCGGCATTGCCGCCATTTTCGGCCCGGATGTCGTGGATCACGTTGTCCCGGAGGATCACGTCGTGCGAGGCGCCCCGCACCCAGATGCCCGCTGGAAACCCACCCTTGCCCGTGAGATTCGCGAGCTCGAGCCCCTGGACCACGACGTGCCCCTGATTGACGATCGAAACGAGCGCCGGCTCCCCCGCGCCCCCGAGGCCCGTTCCATCGAGGAGGGGTCGCTCGCCGCAGGCCGCGCGTAACGTGATGGGGGCGCCTTCCATGCCCGAGCGCGGGAACTTCACGAGCTCGTGGTAGGTGCCTTTGCCGACGACGACGGTCTCCCCCGGCTGGGCGAGGTCGATGGCGTGACCGAGGGTCGAAAAGGGTTTGTCGCGAGTGCCGGGATTGTCGTCGCTGCCGTCCACGGAGACGAAATAGGTCCCCGCCGCCGGATCACATGCGCTGCCGCCGCCGCCGCCTCCGCCGCCGCTTCCGCTTCCCCCATTCGACGAGCACGCGAGGAGCCCGATCCCGAGAAGCGCCACCACGAAACATCGCTGCATCACACCGACCTGCCTTTCGCCGCTCAGAGCATACCCTCGCCCTGCAGGATTTCGTATGCGATTCGCGCGGCCTCCGGGCCGATCTTGTCCTCGTCGCTCGTTCGAATGCGGCACGCGAACACCCACGTGTGTCCCTCCCGCTCCACGGCGCCGACGAACCAGCCCACCGCCTCGAGAGGGCCGGGCTTGCCGTTCTCGGGCAAATAACTGCCCGTCTTGCCGCTCAACAACGTGCCCGCGGGGATCCGGTCCACGAAAGGAAGGCGGTCGCGTACGTTCTCGATCGCCTCGCCGCGAAGCTCCAGGGTGCGCTTCACCGTGGAGAGGGCGCGCGGCGAGACGGGGAGCTTGTTTTCGTACATGGAAGCGAGGAATCGCACCTCTTCGCGGGGCGAGATCGCGAGGGTGCCATTGAGCCAGAACATCGTCACTTCGCCGGAAGGATCCGCGTTGCCGTAACGAAATGCCGAGAGGTAGGCGCGGTACCGTGGCTCGCCGACCTGCTCGGCGATCTGCTGGAAATACCAGACCGTCGAATGCCACATCGCGCTGGCGAGCGAATGGTCGCGGTTCCACTGCGCGCGCCATCGCTCCTTGCCGTCCCAGCGAAGGACCGTGGTTTCGTCTTGCACGACGCCCGTGTCGACCGCGATGAGGGCATTCGGGATCTTGAAGGTCGAGGCCGGGGACGTGCGTACGTCGCATTCGTCACCGCCGTATTCGAGCGTGGCACCTGTACCGAGATCGAGCATGGTGAAGCAACCCACGAGCCCGGCGAAACGGGAGGCGGCCACGCGGGGGGCCCGGGGTATGGCGGCGTCCGGAGTCGTGGCGCCGCCGTGCGCGCAGCCCGCGGCGAACGAGAGAAGCGGGGTCGCGAGGAGGCACGCGGCCAGGGCGAGGGAACGCGAAGGATGGGTCATGACGCTCGAAACGCCCAGGCGGGCCAGATCCTTTCTACCCGTACGAGTTTTCCCGGGGGAGGAACCAGACCGCTGGGCGTTGACACCAGGGGACGCTCGCGGCTAAGAGAGGCCCGTGGCGAAGGGCGAGGCAATCGACGTGGCCGTGCTCGGAGCCGGGGTGATGGGGCTCGTCGCCGCCGTCACGCTGGTGCATGCCGGGCTCCGGGTCGCGGTGTACGAGCGCGCGGCCGATTGCACGGCGAGCGCCGCCTGGAGGTCGGGGGGCATGATCGCGCCCGACTGCGAGGCCGAGGCGGCCGATCCCTCGGTGGTCCTGCTCGGTCGGGCGTCGCTCGGGCTCTGGCCCTCGCTCGCCTCGGGCGTCGTGACGAACGGGACCCTGGTCGTCGCCCCGCCGCGCGAGCCGGGCACGCTCACCCGCTTCGAGCGTCTCACCGAGAATCACGAGAGCCTCGACGAGGCGGCGATCTCCACGCTGGAGCCCGCCCTCGCCGGCCATTACCGTCGTGGACTTTTTTTCCCGCGCGAGGGGCACCTCGACCCACGCCGCACGTTGCTCGCGCTGAAGACGTGGCTCGTCGAGGCCGGCGTTCCGATCGAATTCGGGTTTGAAGGGGATCCCGGGAGGCTCGGCGCCGATCGGATCGTCGACGCGCGTGGCCTCGGCGCCCGGGACCGATTCCCCACCTTGCGGGGCGTCAAAGGGGAAATGGCCCTCGTCCGGAGCCGCGACGTGCGCCTCGCGCGCCCCGTGCGCCTGCTCCACCATCGCCATCCGCTTTACGTCGTGCCACGCGAGGGCGGGGTCTTCATGATCGGCGCGACCACGATCGAATCGGAGACCGCCTCTCCCCGCGAGGAGACGCGGGTGACGTTACGCTCGGCCGGCGAGCTGCTCACCCAGGCCTATGCGCTCCATCCCGCGTTCGCCGAGGCCGAGATCCTCGAATTCAATGCCGGGCTCCGGCCCGCCTTCCCCGACAACGCGCCGCGGATCGAGGTCTCGGGTCGCACCATCGCCGTGAATGGCCTGTATCGCCACGGCTGGCTCGTCGCGCCGGCGCTCGCCGCGCGGATCGTGGACATCTTCCATTCCACGCGCGCGAAAATTCCCCCAAGCGAGGTCGAACATGCGAATCCGGCTGAACGGTGAAGAGATCGAGACGGCGGCGAAGAACCTCGCCGCGCTCATCGAGGACCAGGGGTTCGACGTGGCGGTCGTGGCCACCGCGCGGAATGGCGAATTCGTGCCGCGGGCCCTGCGGGGCGAGACGCAGATCGAAGACGGCGACGCGGTCGAGGTGCTCCGGCCCATGCAAGGAGGATGAGGTTTGGTCGATTTTTATGGTCGCACGTTCGAAAGCCGGCTCCTCCTCGGGACGGCCCGGTATCCCTCGCCCGACGCGCTCGGAAAGGCGGTGCAGCGCTCGCGCGCCGAGATCGTGACGGTATCGCTCCGGCGCGAATCCGCGGCCGGCGCGAAGGCGGGCCAGGCCTTCTGGGAGCTCGTGAAGGCGCTCGGGGTCACGGTCCTGCCGAATACGGCCGGCTGCCATTCCGCGCGGGAAGCCTTGACCACGGCCCGGATGGCGCGCGAGGTCTTCGGGACGCCGTGGATCAAGCTGGAGGTCATCGGCGACGACGCGACGCTCCAGCCCGATCCCTTCGCGCTCGTCGAGGCGACGCGCGCGCTCGCGTCCGAAGGATTCGAGGTCTTCCCATACATGACCGATGATCTCGTGCTCGCGGAGAAACTCGTAGAAGCCGGGTGCCGCGTGCTCATGCCCTGGGGCGCGCCGATCGGGACGGGCCGAGGGCTCAACAATCCGTATGCGCTCAAGCTCCTTCGAAAACATTTCCCCGAGGCGACGCTGGTCGTCGACGCGGGAATCGGCGCGCCGAGCCA
>JANMGF010000601.1:0-7116 GCA_031374535.1 Polyangium sp. (in: bacteria) | reverse complement strand
CGCCTTTTTTTACGAGCGCCTCCGCGAGCGGCTCAGCTCTTCGGGTAGATCCAGCGCGCGAGCCACCGGGGCAAGCGTGGTATCAGGATGTACGTCATGAGAAAGACTTCGATCGTGATATTCACGAACAGCCGGATTCATAGGCCTGCTCGCGGCCCTGCTTGACGCGTCTCGTAACGACCACGGTGACGGGTTCGGTTGCTTCGCTCATGGGGACCTCATCAGGCGAAATGCACGGTCGCCAGGTCTTGCCCATTCGTCCAGTCGAACGACTGGAATAAGTGGTTGCAGCGCATGAAATGGTAAGACGAGCGCCGGACAGCACAATTCCGACGACCTTGCAAGGGCTTTCGCCCGTAACGCTTTTTTCCACACAGTCGCGGAGAGAACGGCGATGCTTCAGTCCTCCGCGAGCCATGTCCTGCCCTTCGCGCTGACGGACCACAGGAGGGTCATGTCCGATGATCGATGCAATGGGGTACGCGTCCTTCGAGATCATCGAAGAGACCACCTTCGCCACCACGTATCGCGCGCGTCGCGACCAGGATGGCCTGCCGGTCCTTCTCAAGGTCCTCGGCGCCGAGAGCGCCCGTAGCGCCGAGATCGCGCGCTTCAAGCACCAGTACGAGAGGCTCGCGCGCACCGCCTCGACGCGCCTCGTCGTGGTGCTCGGCGTCGAGGAGCGCCCGGGCGCCCTGGTCGTCGCGCTGGAGGATTTCCCAGGCCTCGATCTCGCGCGTGTGCTCGCCGCGCGCGCCGACCACAAAATGCCCACCCTCGAGGCCCTCGGCGTCGCCTCCGCCATCGCCTCCGCCCTCGCCGCCCTGCACGGGAGCGGCCTCCTCCACCGCGACCTGCGCCCGCACAACGTCCTCGTCGGCGAAGGTGGCGCGGTGAAGGTCACGGGCTCGGGCGTCGACGCGGACGTCACGCGCGCGCACGAGCAGCTCTACGCGCCTCTCGTGATCGCCGACGTCCTGCCCTACGTCGCGCCCGAGCAGACGGGCCGCATGAACCGCGGCGTCGACTACCGGACCGATCTCTACGCCCTCGGCGTCCTCCTCTACCAGGCGCTCACGGGCCGCCGCCCCTTCGAGGCCGCCGATCCGATGGAGCTCATCCACGCGCACCTCGCCCTCGCGCCGATGCCGCCGTCCCGCGTCGATCCGACGGTCCCCGAGCCCGTGTCGCGTGTCGTCCTCAAGCTGCTCGAAAAAAACGCCGAGGATCGTTACCAGAGCGCCGAGGGCCTGCTCGCCGATCTCGAACGTTGCCGCACGGGGCTCGAAACCTCCGGACAGATCAAGCCCTTCACCCCGGGCCAGCGCGATCGCGAGGGCGTGTTCCGGATCCACCAGAAGCTCTACGGCCGCGAGCGCGACGTCGAAGCGCTCACCTCGGCCTTCGAGCGCGGGCTCTCGGGAGGGCGCGAGATCGTGCTCGTCTCGGGCTACTCGGGCATCGGCAAGTCCTCGCTCGTGCAGGAGATCCTGAAGCCGCTCGCGCGCGCGAAGGGGTACTACACGAGCGGCAAATACGATCAGTACAACCGCGACACGCCGTACAGCGCGGTGATCCAGGCCTTCGACGGCCTCGTGCGGCAGATCCTCACCGAGAGCGAGGCGCGGATCGAGGCGTGGCGGAGGTCGCTCCTCGAAGCGCTCGGGCAGAACGGGCAGGTCATCTGCGACGTCATCCCCGCGCTGTCGCACGTGCTCGGCGCGCTTTCGCCCGTCCCCACGCTCGGTCCCGTCGAGGCACAAAACCGCCTGAATCGCTGCTTTTTGCGGTTCGTCTCGGTCTTCGCACGGCACGCGCATCCGCTCGTGCTTTTCCTCGACGATCTCCAGTGGATCGACGCCGCGAGCCTCGGCCTGCTCCGCGCCCTGCTCGCCGAAGACTCGCTCGAATCGTTCTTCTTCTGCGGCGCCTACCGCGACAACGAGGTCTCGCCCGCGCACCCGTTCATGATGGCGCTCGAGGAGCTCACGCGGGCCAAGCTCTCCGTTCGTGACATCGTCCTCGGCCCGCTCGAACGGCGTCACCTGCTCGTCATGCTCGGCGACAGCCTGCGGCGCGACGACACGGACCCGCTCGCCGACGCGGTGCTGAAGAAGACCGGCGGTAACCCCTTTTTCGTGCGGCGTTTCCTGCGAAGTCTGCACGACCACGGCGTGCTCACGCACGACCCGAACGCGGGCTTTCAGTGGGATCTCCCGAAGATCGACGCGCTCGCGTACACGGACAACGTCGTCGATCTGATGGTGCGCACCATCGGGCGTTTGCCGGAAAAGACGCAGGAAGCGCTCAAGCTCGCGGCCGCGATCGGGAGCCGCTTCGACCTCGGCGTGCTCGCCACCGTGAGCGAATGTTCGCTGGAGGAAGCGCACGGACGCATCGAACCCGCCGCCGTCGAGGGCCTCGTGCTCGCCGGCCGGAGCGGCTACCACTTCGCCCACGACAAGGTCCAGGAGGGCGCCTACGCGATGATCCCGGTGGAGGGACGGCCCGCGTTCCACCTCCGCATCGGCCGTCTCCTCGCGGACAAAGCGAACCTCTCGGACAGCCAGAGCCTCTTCGACGTCGTGAGCCACCTGAACAGCGCGGGGGATCTCATCGTCGACCCCAGCGAGCGCCTGCTCCTCGCCCGGATGAACCTCGACGCCGCCGCGCGCGCCGAGGAGTCGGCCGCGTTCGGCGCCGCGCGCAGTTACCTCGAGGTCGGCATCCTGCGCCTGCCGGCCGATGCTTGGACCTCCAACTACCGCCTGCGCCTCGCCTACGCGATGAAGACGGGCCTCATGTTGTCGCTCTCGGGCCAGCACGACGACGCCCTCGTGGTGCTCGCCGACTGCCTCGAGCACGCCAAGAGCCGGCTCGATCGCACCGAGGTCTTGCGGCTCAAGATGAACGTGCAGGTGCTCAAGAACGATCTGCCGGCCGCGCTCCAGGAGGGGCTCGCGGCGCTGCGCCCGTTCGGGATCGATCTGCCCGCCTTTCCCGACGAAGCGACGCTCGACGCGCAGACTCGCGTCACCATGGATCTCGTCCGGGAGCATTCGCTGGAGGCGCTGCCCGATCTGCCCACGCTCGTGGATCCGGAGATCCGCGCGCTGCAGGACGTGCTCCAGGAGCTCTTCTCCCCCTGCTACTTTTTGGCCACCAACAATTTCGGCATCACCGTCGCAAAGATCCTGGAGAACACCTACCGACACGGCCTCTCGAAGAACTCGATTTATGGCTGCGTGAACTTCGGGATGTTCCTCTGCGCCCGGGGCAACATCGAGCTCGGCTACCGGTTCGGCCGCGCCGCCGTGGAGCTGGTCGAGAAGCTCGCGGACAAGAAGAGCGAGTCGATGCTCCGCAACATGTGGGGCGCCTTCGTGCAGCACTGGCGAGAGAGCTACCCCGCCTGCAAGGAGTCGCTGCTCGCCGGCATGCATGGCGGGCTGGAGACCGGCCAGTACATCTGGTCGTTTTACAACACGGTCAACGCCATCACGAACAGCTTCCTCCGCGGCCTTCCGCTCGAGGACATCCTCACCGAAGCGAAGAGCTACCAGCCGATGCGCAAGCTCGACCGCTTCAACACCATCACCTGGATGGTCGGCGCGGTGGGGCAGATCGGGCACAACCTCTCGGTCGAGACGGAGCGGCCGACGGCGCTCGTGGGATCGTTCATCGACATCGACGAGGTGATCGAGGCGTCGCGGCGCATCAACAACCAGGCGTCGCTCTTCTTCGCCAACTTCTACATCGTGCTCCTCCAGGTCTTCCAGGGCGCCTTCGAGGAAGCGGCGCGCGTGGTGCTCCGGACAAACCCGGACATCGTGGGCATCGCGAGCTGGCACGGAAATCCCGCGTTCCACTGCTACGGCGGGATCGCGCTCGCGCGGGCTTCGAGCTTGGTATCGAACGACGAACGGGCGATGTTCCTCGCGCGCGCGGAGGCTTACGCGGAAAAACTCTCACGCTGGGCGGAGCTTTGCCCCGAGAACCTCGCGCACCGGAGCATGTTGCTCCGCGCCGAGATCACGCGCGCGCGGGGCGATCGACGTGCGGCCGGGGATCTGTACGACGAGGCGATCGTGCTCGCGCAACGCGGCCGCTACGTGCAGGACGAAGCGCTCGCGAACGAGCTTTCCGCGCGAAACTGGCTCGATCTTGGCAAGACAACCACCGCGCGTGGTTACCTCGGCGAGGCCCACGGGCTCTACGGACGCTGGGGCGCGACGGAGGCCGTGCGGCGCCTCTCGCGTGCGTACCCCGATCTCGTCCCGCGCGAGACCCTCACCGGCGCGACGACCTTGGGCGCCACCGCGCCATCCGCCGACGCGCTCGACATCGCCTCCGTGCTCAAGGCTTCCCAGGCGATCTCGGGCGAGATCGTCCTCGGCCGCCTGCTCGACGCGTTGATGCGCTTGGTGCTGGAGAACGCCGGCGCGCGGCGGGGCATCTTGCTTCTCATGCGGGGCGGACAGCTCGTCGTCGAGGCCGAGCACCGCGCCTTCGGAGAGACGCCCCCCGTGCTCGACACGACGCCGCTCGAAGGCCGCGACGATCTGCCGGCCAGCGTCGTCGCGTACGTGGCCCGCACGCGTGAAGAGGTCCTGCTCGACGAGCAAGCCGCCGAAGGTCCGTTCGGGCACGACCCCTACCTCGCCCGATCGGCCCCTCGTTCGGCGCTCGCGGCTCCGATCTTCGGTAAGGGCCGACTCGCGGGGGTGATCTACCTGGAGAACGATCTCGCGAGGAGCGCCTTCACACCGGCGCGGGTCGAGGTCGTCGGGCTCATCTGCACGCAGGCCGCGATCGCCATCGAGAACGCGCATCTCTACGCCGACCTCGAGCGCAAGGTCGAGGAGCGCACCGTGGAGCTGCGGCGCGCGAACGAGGAAATCCTCGCGTTCAGCCGCGCGGATCAGGCGCGACGGGAGCGGGAGGCCAAGGACCAGCAGGCCCTCATCGAACGCCAGGAAGAGGTCATCTACGCGCTCTCCACGCCCATCATCGAGGTCTGGGACAGCGTGATCGCGGTGCCGCTGGTAGGCGCGCTCGACGAGCAGCGGGGCGAGGACATCATGGATCGGCTGCTCGATCGGATCGGCGCCTCGTCCTATCGTTGCGTGATCCTCGATCTGACCGGCGTCGACATCGTCGACACCCGCACCGCCGAGCGGATCGTGCGGATCGTGCAGGCCGCGCGTCTGCTCGGCGCGAGCGTGGTCATCACCGGGATCCGGGCCGCCGTCGCGCAGACGATGATCCAGCTCGGCGCGGATCTGAAAGACTTCACGACACGCGCGACGCTACGGGACGCGTTGCGCAGCTACATGAAGCAGGCGCGGTCCTAGACCTACTTCTTCGCTTGCTCGTGCGGCGGCAGCGCTCCTTTCGGCTCCTTCTCCTCCGCTCGTTCGCCCTCCTGCGCTTCGCCGCCGATGGGCGCTGTCGCCGGCGTCCGGTCTGGCCAGGCCCCCGAGGTCGATGGCTCGTTTCCTGTGGCGACCCCACCACGCCCCGACTCTTCGTACGGCCCGCCGCCGATCGAGCCGGGCGAGCGAATCTCGGCCCCTTCCGGGTGCGGGACGCCCAGGGGGAAAAAACCTTTCGACTGATCGACCTCGTCGGTCCGCCCTTTTCCCTGGGTCAACGGATCTGGCTGACTCTCTTTTTCGCGCGCCATCGTATCCTCCCGAGCTCGTGCTCGCGCGTGTGCACTCGATTGCACACGCCCATGCAGGAAGGCGCGAGCATGCATTCGAGGTGCCGTACGCGCGTGGGATCGGTCGTGCAGGGACCGGGAGGCCTCTTCTTCACCGGCGGACGGGCCGCGGGTTGGACGGCGCGGCGCCAAGGGTGAGTTCGCCAGGCTCGCTTCGCCCATTCTCGGTGAGCTTTCGGATGGCGAGCGAGAGGCCGTCCCGCAATGTCGCGAGCGTACGCACGCGCGTGAGGTCGACGCCGAGAGAAATGATGGTCTGGGCGACGTTCGGCCGGATCCCGGTGATGATTCCTTCGGCGCCGAGCAGGCGGACGGCGCTGATGATGTTCATCATGTGGCTCGCGGTCCCCGTATCGACCACGTCGACGCCGGTGAGGTCGAGAATGGCAAAACGTGCTTGTGTGCGCGAGACGGCGGCGAGCAGGTCGTCCGTCACCCGCGCGGCGCGGCGGCTGTCGACGACGCCGACCATCGGGAGCGTCAGCACGTGATCCCATACCTGGATGATGGGGGTCTCGAGGGTCTGGATGACCTCCTGCTGGCGCTCGATGAGCGCGAGCTTCGCCGTGAGCTCGTCCTTCGTTCGTATCGAATCCGTGACGTTCAAGGAGAGCCCGACGACACCCGTGACGTCCCCCTGTTCACCGCGAATGGGAATTTGCCAGTTTTCCCAGTCGACGCCGTGCGCATGCGTGACATCGTGACTTGCAACACCCGCCAAGGCACGACGGATCCCGTCGACGCCGCTGTCCCCGTAAAGGGTGAAGACGTTCTGACCGATGAACTGGCCCCGCGTGAGCCCGACCTGTTCCAGCGCCTTGCCGTCGTGAAAGGTGAACGTGCCCGTTTCGTCGATGACCCACACGACCATCTCGAGGTGCTCGAGAAGAACGCGGAGCACATGCGCCATCTCGAGCGTACCGGCAGACCGCTTGGAAGCTGGCGGCTGCCGGTCGAGAGCCTCGGTGGCGAGGCGCGCTTCGAGCTCGGCAACGCGCTCGCGCAGTGCTTTACACTCCTGCTCCCAATCGCGGTCTGACATAGTGCATTCCCTTGCCATCGTCATCTGGCAACCGGGACAGCCGGTTGGCGTGGGGATGGGGCCCAGGGGCGTAGAAATTGTGCTCTCCTGTGTCAACGACGAAACGAGCAAATTTCCGACGCTGCGTACGATTGCAATAAGTACCCGCAAGCACGATTGCGTGGGCAGCATCTGCAACCCCGCTTGGTGGCCCCGACACTGGGGAGGCGCCTTGTTCCCCTTCACGCCTGGAGCATGTTGTGTGCAGGCGTCGCGCGGTTTCACCGATATCCGGCATGCCGCCGGGCTTCTTCTCCATGAGGATCGCGAGGACCTGCTCGCCCATGGTCCTCTCGTCGTCCATATGGCG
>JANMGF010000555.1:0-8349 GCA_031374535.1 Polyangium sp. (in: bacteria) | reverse complement strand
GTACTCGCTGTTCGAGAAGGACGTCGAGTACGTGGTGCAGGACGACAAGGTGCTCATCGTCGACGAGTTCACCGGCCGCGTGCTCGCGGGGCGAAGGTGGTCGGACGGCCTGCACCAGGCGGTCGAAGCCAAGGAAAACGTGCGGATCCAGGAGGAGAGCCGCACGATGGCGACGATCACGTTCCAGAACCTCTTTCGCATCTACAAGAAGCTCTCGGGCATGACGGGCACGGCGGACACCGAGGCGTCGGAGTTCCACAGCACGTACAAGCTCGACGTCATCATCATCCCGACGAACAAGAACATCATCCGCACGGACTACGAAGACGTCGTCTACAAGACCGAACGCGAGAAGTTCACCGCCGTCGTCAACGAGATCATCGAGAAAAACGAGAAGGGCCAGCCGATCCTGGTCGGCACGACGAGCGTCGAGAAGAGCGCGGCGATCGCGAAGATCCTCGGGAAAAAGGGGATCAAGCACAGCGTGCTGAACGCCAAGCAGCACGAGAACGAGGCCTACGTCATCGCGCAGGCGGGTCGGAAAGGCTCGATCACGGTCAGCACGAACATGGCCGGCCGCGGCACCGACATCCTCCTCGGCGGCAACCCCGAGATGCTCGCGAAGCTCCGTTTCAAGGAGCAAAACCGGCTGCCCGAGGCCGAGCCCGAGGCGTACGAGGAGCTCGTCGAGCAAATCCGCAAGGAGTGCGAGGCCGAGGGCAACGAGGTGCGCGAGATCGGCGGCCTCTACATCATCGGCACCGAGCGGCACGAGTCGCGGCGCATCGACAACCAGCTCCGCGGCCGCGCCGGTCGCCAGGGCGATCCGGGCATGTCGCGCTTCTACCTCTCGCTCGAGGACGACCTCATGCGGATCTTCGCGGGCGACCGCGTGAAGAACCTCATGGAGAAGATGGGCATGCCCGACGACGAGCCCATCGAGCACCCGTGGGTGACGAAGAGCGTCGAGAACGCGCAGAAGAAGGTCGAAGAGCGCAACTTCGACATTCGAAAGAACCTGCTCGAGTACGACGACGTCATGAACTCGCAGCGCAAGACGGTCTACGACGTGCGCCAGCAGCTCCTCGTGGGCCGCTATAGCCCCGAGGTCGTCGACGAGGAAGGCAAGCCCACGGGCGAGAAGCGCACGATCAAGCCGCTCACGAGGCTGGTCGAGGACGTGGTCCCGGACGTCGGCTACCTGCTCGGCATGTTCGCCGCCGATCCGATCTCGCCGCGCGACAAGGACGGCAACCCGCGCACGCTGACGCGCAAGGACTTCGAGAAGGTCGAGAAGTTCGTCGAGGCCGACAACCTGCAGAAGGAGATCTACACGCGGTACGGCGTGAGGGTCGACTTCGAGGGCCGCGAGGACGAAGCGCTCGCGATCTACGAGGAGTGCATCGACACGATCCCGCGCGCGCTCACCGAGCAACGCGAGCGTTTCCTCGACCTGATGGACCGCATCATCGCGGCGATGGTCGAGGAGAACTGCCCGCCCCGCAAGCCGCCGGAGGACTGGGACTGGGGCGGGATCTTCCAGGGCTTCCGCGAGCATTTCGGGATCGAGCTGCCCGACGAGGTCGCCGAGCATGCCGAAGCGCAAGCGCTCGCCCACGACCTCTTCGATCGCGCCGAGAAGGCCTTCCTGGCCCGCGAGAAGGAGATCGGCACCGAGCTCGTCCTGCGCATCTTCCGGCACATCTACCTGGAAGAGCTCGACAAGGCCTGGGTCGATCACCTGACCGACATGGACCACCTGCGCGACGGCATCGGCCTTCGGGGCTACGGCCAGAAGGACCCGAAGCAGGAGTACAAGAAGGAAGGGTACAACCTCTTCGTGACCATGGTCGCGCGCGTGCAGTCGAACGTGATGACCAAGGTCTTCAGCATGAAGGTGCGCCGCGAGGAGGAGGAGCAGGCGATCGAGGAGCAAGACCTCGCTCGTCACGCGACGCAGCTCGAGCACGCGGTCGCGCATCACGACGAGGAATTGCCGCCCGGCGCCTCGGAAGACCCGCCGAATCAAGAGCCGATCATCCTGGCTGACCAGGAGTGCCCCTGCGGCAGCGGCAAACCGTTCATGAAGTGCCACGGCGCCGAGATGGAGGACGAAGCGTCCGCATGAGCACTCCTTCGCCCTCGTCACGTGCCCAAAGGTCGCCGGTTCATCCCTCGATGGTGCTCGGGGCCTACCTCGAGCGCCTGATCCGCGCGCGTCGGGTCGCCGTCCTCGGAGACGCGACCCTCGAGCTCGCCGAGAAGCTCGTCGAGCGCGGCGCGAGGCTCGCCCACGCCTACGATCCAGACGCCGCGCGCGCCGCCGAGGCCTTCGCCCGCGTCGCGCACGATCGCGACCGGCACGTGATGCACGCGGTGCTCGAGGGAGACCTCGGCGTACGCGATGGGGCCTTCGACGTCGTCGTGGTGCCCGACCTGTCGATCTTCGCCGACCCGTCCGAGGTGCTGCGCAAAGCGCGGCGGCTCGCGGGCACGGCAGGCATCGCGGTGATCGTCTCGCCGAACCCGGATGCCTCGCGCAGGCTGCTCGCGCAGACCCGCATGAAGGACGTGACGCCGCCCGGGTATTACGCGCTGTACGACCTCGTCTCGTTGCAATTCCCCGTCGTGCGCATGCTCGGGCAAGCGCCGTTCGTCGGGTACACCGTGGCGGACTTTGCCGCGGGTCCGGACCTCGAGGTCAGCGTCGACACGTCGCTGCTCCAGGCGACCGAGGAGCCGGAGCACTTCATCGCGATCGCCAGCGAACGCAAGGTCGCGGTCGATGCGTTCGTGGTCGTGGAGCTGTCGCTCTCGGACGTGCGCGACGCGCTCGGATCCGCAGGGGCCTCGCCGGTGGCGCTCGGTGACGAGAGGGCGGCCGAGGGGCGCGTCAAAGAGCTCGAAGTGGCCCTCGGCGTGCACGACGAGCGGCGTCGTGCAGACGAGAGGGCGGCCGAGGAGCGCGCGTCCGCAGCCGTGGCGACCGCGGCGCGCGTGGTCGAGCTCGAAGCAAAACTCGAGCGGCTGCGCGACGTGGACACGCGGGCCGGCGACGCGCACGTGCGGGCCGAGAGGCTCACGCACCAGATCCGCGACCTCGAAGAGGAGCTGCGCCGCCAGCGCGATCGAGCGACGAAGCTGACGAAGCTGCTCGACGACGAGAAGAAGATCCGCACGAAGGCCGAGGTCGAGCTCGGGCTTGCCCGCGGACGCCCGGAGATCCCGGGCGCGAAGGAGCGAATCGAGCAACTCCCGATCGACGCAAACTCGGCACGCGCGCGCGCCCTGGAGCTCGAAGGCGAGCTCAGCGCAGCAGGCGTGGGCATCGAGGAGCTGGCGAGCGATCGGACCGCATTACGCGCCCGCGTCGCCGAGCTGGAGATCCGGCTCGCTACGCAAGAGGCCGCCGCGAAGACGCCGGACCCGGGCCTGCTCTCGCGCGTCGCTCAGCTCGAAGCCGCGCTCGAACGGTCGGAGGCCCATCGGCAAGCCGCGATGCGCCGCGTCGATGGGCTGGCCGAGGCGCTCGCCGCAGCGACGACCGAGCGCGCCCACCTGGCCGAGAAGAACCAGGTGCTCGAGCAGCAGACGGCCACGCTCCTCGCCGAGCGCGTGGCGAGCGAGTCGCTCGCGCCGGAGATCGATGCCCTCGAAGCCTTGCTCCGCGATCGTGGCCATCGCATCGCGGTGCTCGAACGAGATCTGCGCGAGGGTCTCCGGGTGGGCAAGGAGCTCGTCCAGGAGCTCGAATCGCTGCGGGAAATGACGTCCACGGCCCCTCCGGGCGAGGCGCCGCCCCCGGTGGCTACGCCGTCGCAGAACGGAGCGCCCATCGCGTCACCAGCGCTCGGAGCCTTCGCTACGGCCCTGGAAACCACGCTTGAAGTCCCCTCGCCGGCCCTCGCCGTCACCGAGTCGATGAAGACGCAGCTCGACACGCTCGCGGCGCGTGCTGCCCGCTCCGAGGCCGATCTCAAGGCTGCGGAGTGGCGCATCGCCCAGCTCGAGCTTGCCCTCGCGTCCGCCGAGCGCGGCGAGGGAGAGCCGGCGGCCGTGGCGGTCGAGCTCGAGCAGGCCTTGCTCGCGGCGCACCAGGAGCTCGCCACGTTGCGACGAGCGATCGGTCCCGAGGGGGAGCACGTCGCGCCGGGCGTGATGGAGCAGGCGGTCCTTCTCCACCAGATCTCGCATTCTTCCGCTCCGTAAACGGCTCGCCCCCCCTGCCTGGCCGCGCTACACCCGACGGCCATGCGTCCTCGCCTGATCGCCGCGATCATCCGCCTCGCATCCGCCGCCACGCTCGTGGCTACCCTCGGCGCCTGCGGTTCGGCCATCCCGAAGCAGGCCGCCGATCCGCTCGACGCCCTGCGCGCCGGAGCGAGCGTTTCCCAGGACGGCGAGGCCCTCGGACGCTGGCTCCTCGGCGAGCTCGTGGTGCCCGGCGGCGACGCGAAACGTGTCCAGGAAGCTCGCGCGCGCCTCGACAAAACCTCGAACAAGGGCCTCTACGGCTCCCTCGCGCGCGCCATCGACGACGAGAGCCACGGCCGCTACCGCACGGCCGCGCTCGCGCACCTCGACGCCGTGACCGCCGCCCGCACGAGTGATCACCCCGACGCCCCGCTCGTCGGCTGGTACGCCGCGAGTAGCCTCCTTCGCCTTCGTGCGAGCGTCCCGGGGATCTGGGAAAACGCACGCGACGTCGTGGTCCGCACGATCGAGCAGCCCGGCAACATCGGCTGGCGCGCGCGCAGCGACCTCGCGGAGTGGTGGAGCGTCGAGGGCCTGCGCAAGGACGCCGCCGCGAAAGGCAAGAACCCCCTCGAGATCGCGGCCGAGCGCTTCGGTTGCGCGAAGAAGGCGCGCCTCGCCGGCCCCTTCGGTCACCTCGCCCCGAGTGATCACCGCGTGCACTTCGAGGCCGAACGCGCCGGCCCCTGGCCCCGCCTTTTCCCTGCCGACCCGCGCCGCGCCGATCGCCCGCATGTCCTCGCCAGCGAGCGACGCGGCTGCCAGGTCCGCTCGTCCGAGCCCGTCTCCGGCGGCGTCTTCTACGCCGAGACCTTCCTCGAGCTCCCCGCCGATCGCGAGCTCATCATCGCCGTGCAGGGCGCGTTTTCGGTCCTCGTCGACGACGTCGAGGTCCTCACGCGTGACCCGCGCGACTGGGGCATCTGGCCACGTTTTGGCGTGCGCCTCCGGCTCGCCGCGGGTCGCCACCGCGTCCTCGCGCGCATCGGCAGCCCCGAGACTGGCATCCGCATCCTCGCCCCGAACGGCCTGCCCCTCGGCGTCGAGACCTCCGACGATCCCACGGCGCCCTACGTCCTCGAGCCGCCCCAGGTCCTGCCCGATCCCAACGTGCTCGAACCTTTCATCGTCGCGCTCGGCGTCCCGTCCGCACCACGCACGCCGCGCCCTGCCGCGAAACGCGACACCAACGATCCGATCTCCCGTTACCTCGCCGCGTGGCTCTCGCACATCGAGGGGCAAGACGATCTCGCCTCCGTGCTGCTCGAACCTCTCGTGAAGGATCCGGCACGCGCGACGGGCCCTGCGCTCTCCACGCAGGCCATCTTCCTCGAAAAGGACCCGATCTTCCCGCCCAACGACGCGCGTGATCTCGTGAAGGACGCTCGCGCCCGCGCCGTCGCCAAGGATCCCGATCTCTGGCTCTCGCGCCTCTGGCTCGCCCTCGACGAGGCCGACAAGCTCGGCGCGCCCGAGGCCGCTGCCAAGGTCGCCAAGCTCGCCGATCGTTTCCGGGAGGTCCCCGACATCCTGAAGGGCCTCGGCCAGATGTATGCGCGTATCGGCTGGACCGTCGAGCACGCGCGCACCGTCAAGGACACGGCCGCGCGTTTCTCCGACGACACCGAGGCCCTCTTCGCGCTCCTCCGCCTCCACGACGAGCGCGGCGACGTCGCCGAGGCCGACAAGGTCGCCAAGCGCATCGAGGCCCTCGATCCCGAAGCCGAGGTCGCCCTCCAGCGCGCGCTCGAACGACGCGACTGGGGCGCCGCGATCCGCGAGCTCGAACGTATCGGCAGCGCCCGCCGCGATCGCCAGGACATCGCCGGCAAGATCGCCGCTCTGCTCACCCGCGCCGGCGCGCAACGCGAGTCGATCGACGCCCTCGAACGCGCCGTCCGCAAAGATCCCGCCGACGCGTCCGCCCGCCTCGCCCTCGCCGATGCACGCCTCGCTCGCGGCGATCGTTCCGCCCTTCGCAGCGCGCTCATCGAAGCGATCCAGACCGGCGCCGATCCTTCCGCGCTCCGCGAGGCGCTCGAGCTCGTCGAGGGCACGACTGAGCTCACGCCCTACCGGATCCAGAGCAACAAGGTCATCGCCCAGTTCGAGGCGTCGGGCGTCAAGATGCCGGGCACAGCCGCGCGCGTCCTCGACTACGCCGCGCTCTGGGTCCACGCCGACGGCTCGGCGCGCATGCTGGAGCACGAGATCATCGGCATCCAGTCGCGCGAGGCCATCGAGGAGCTCGCCGAACAACGCGTGCCGCGTGGCCTCGTGCTCAAGCTCCGCACCGTCAAGAAAGACGGCCGCGTCCTCGAACCCGAGTTCGTCGACGGCAAGCCCACCGTCACCATGCCTCACCTCGAAGTGGGCGATTACATCGAGACCGAGACCCTCTACACGCTCAGCGGCGACGGCCACGGCGGCCGCAGCTTCGAGGGCCCGCGCTGGTTCTTCCGCGAAGAAAAGATCCCCTACTTCATCAGCGAGTACGTCGTCGTCACGCCCAAGAACCGCCCCCTCGACGTCGAGATAGGCGGCACCGTCCCCGCGCCTCGCGTCAAGGAGAACGGCGCCTTCGTCGAGCGTCGTTTCCGCGTCGACCAGAGCCCCGCGCTCCCCGAAGAGCCCGCCAGCGCGCCGATGCAGGAGTTCTTGCCCAACGTGCGTATCGGCTGGGGCATCGACCTCCAGGGCCAGATCGATCGCCTCGTCGACGCGACCAGCGACGAGACCCCGCGCGATCCCCGCCTCCAGCGCATCGCCGAGAGCATCGTCACCGGCGCCTCGCCGGGCGACGAGGACAAACCCGCGCGTCCCGCCTCCATCGACGAGCAGGCCCGCCGCATCTACCGCTGGGTCCTCTCCAACGTCGAGCAGGGCCGCGAGGGCGACGGCCGCCGCGCTGTCGTCGGCAAGAGCGGCAACCGCACCGAAGCCTTCCTCTACCTCTGCCGCCTCGCTGGCATCGAAGCCTCGCTCGGCATGGTCCGCGATCGCCTCACGGCCCCCTCGCATGGCCCTCTCAGCGAGGCCGAGTCCTTCAACGCGCTCGCCATTCGCCTCGGCACCGAGCGTGGCGTGCGCTGGATGGTCGTCCGCGACAAGTTCGCGCCGTACGGCTACCTCCCGAGCTCCCTCCGCGGCCAGCCCGCCGTCGTGCTCAAGGACGGCGCGCCCCGCGAGACCACCCCGCTCGCCGGATCCCGCGACGGCGTCACCTACGAAGGCACGGTCGATCTCCGCGCCGACGGCTCGGCCACCCTCAAGCTCGAGCAACGCTTCGAGGGCAAGTTCGCCATCATGCTCCGCACCGCGCTCGAGAGCCTCCCCGACGCGCAGCGCGACGAGGCCATCGAGACCAAGCTCATCGGCCAGGCCCTCCCCGGCGCCCGCCTGCGCTCGCTCGACATCAAGAATGCCGCCGACCTCGACGCCCCGCTCGTCCTCGTGATGGACCTCGAGATGAACGACTTTGCCCGTGTCCGCGCCACCGACATGGTCATCTCGCCGCCCTTCGCGCTCCGCCTCGGCCCCCTCGCCGCCCTGCCCTCGCGCGAGACCCCGCTCTACATCTCCGAGCAGTCCTCGCTCTTCTCCACCGTGCGCGTCCGCGTGAAGCTCCCCGAGGGCGCGCGCGTCACAACGCAGCTCACCTCCGCGTCCACCCAGGACGGCGTACGCACCGCCTCCGTCAGCGACCGCGTCGACCGCGACACCCTCGTCTTCGAGCGCAACATCGACATCCCCGCCGGCCGCGTGCAGCCCGACGCCTACGGCGCCTTCCAGGGCTTCGTCCGTGAAGCCGAGACGGCCCTCCACCGCGACATCGTCATCTCCCGCGGAGCACGTTAGCGATCTCGCTCGGCGTGTAGTTCTGGTAATGTTGACCATGAAGCATGGTCACCATCCAGGATAACCGCCGACCCACGGTGGATGCGCCGAAGGTTCGGATCAACCGTGCGCTGAAGCTCTGCTCTCTCTTCGAGCAGGTCTCCCGCGCGACGTTCGAGAGCGCCCTCGAGGCCGCCGAGATCGATGTCGTTCGTGCAGGGATGCTCATCCAGAAGCAGGACGACAACGCCACCTCGC
>JANMGF010000529.1:0-5731 GCA_031374535.1 Polyangium sp. (in: bacteria) | reverse complement strand
CAGTACGCGCCCGACCAGTCGAGGCCGCCCGAAAAGACCCGCTTCGCCCCGCCCTGCTGGTTTTCGTGGTCGATCTCCAAGGCCCGCCGCACCTGGTAGCCGCCATTCGAAAGGCCCACCGCATACACCTCGGTCGGCGCGCGGCACGTCACGCTCTCGAGCTGCCCCGACGCCCATTTCGCGAGATCCAGCATCATCGCGCCCCAGTGCTGCGTCGGGTGCGTCTTCGTCAGCAGCGTCGCGTTCCCGTCCACCCCGCCGTTCGTCATTCCCTTGTTGCCGGCCACGTAGGCATACCCGCGCCCGAGCACCCACGGCACGATCGTCCCCTCGTTCGCGAATTCGCTGCGTGTCCCCGGCGTCCCGGCGACCACGAGCTTTCCATTCCAGTCCTTCGGCACCTTCAGCACGATCTCCTGGCGCCGCGTGGCCCCGTCCGCGCTCACCTCGAGCGTGCCCGTGATCTCGGTGCCCGCCACGTCGTCCATCGGCGCGAGCTTCAGCGAATGAAGCAAGCTCGCCTGCATCTTCTTGATTTTCGCCTGCTCCTCGGCAGGAAGGTCATCGAATGCGGGCATCCCGGCCTTGAGCCCCCAGTACGTGATGTGCGCGAGGCCCCCGTCGCCGCCGCCGTCGTACGTGGCGAGAGAACTCGCCGTGAGCCCCGTCGCGAGGCCCGTGAGGTCCGTCGCCGGCTCGCACAGCGGGTCCGGGAGGGGCGTCGTATCGACCGGGTCACTACATCCGGCGACGCAAACGGCCGAGAGGAGCGCTGCTGCCTGGATCGTGTTCGCCCGTCGGGCGAGAGAAGGAAGCGTGTGGGCCATCGAGCGAATGTATCAGGGCGTCAGGGGGCGCTCAACGCCGGCCGATACGGGAAGCCCCGTGAGCCGCCGTGTCGCCCTTTACCCAACGTCTTCCGCGTCCGTGGCTTCGCATGCCCTGTCGAATTTTGGCCAGGGGGCGTCGAGGTTCTGCACTTTCCGAACGGAAAGGCCCCCGCACCCGCGTCCCCTCTCTTGTCGGCACGCCCCGTGCCTCCTACGTGATACCTTGCTGGATGGCCGCGATCGCCTTTCGCGCGCCTTCGCCTTCGCCACGAGGGAACACCGTGCGATCACCTCCCCGACGCCTCTTCTTTTCCGCGCTGCTCACCGCCTCGCTCGCGTTCGCGGCGCCCGCCGCGGCCGAGGACGCCCCGCCCACGCTCCGCTGGGATCGAACCGTCACTTGTTACGATCTCGACGAGGGGAAGACGGTCCGCGTCCAGTGCACGCTGGACCCGAAAAACGGAGAGATCTGCCTCGTCGCCCCCGGCGAGCTGGTCAACATCGGCGATCCCCTCGACAAGGTACAGCCCTGCGACCACCGGGACGACGCCACGTACCGCGCCCTCGCGCGCCGCGCCCGTATGGTCCCTGCGATCGCCGAGGCGCCGCCCGGGTTCGCGCGGGGCGAGAGCGGCCGGGCATTCCAGGTCAAATTCGACCTCCTCAATCGTTTTTACATCGGCGTCGGCTGGGTGCCCACCCTGCAATCGAGCCGCGGCTTCGCCGTCCCCGCGGGCTTCCCGTTCGCCCGGGCAAACGCCGAGATGGGCATTCACCTCAGCATTCTCTCGCCGCGCAGGCGCGCCCGGCACGACCTCCGGCTCCTCGAGGGCAGCGCCACCTTCGCCGACCTCGAGCTGCGCGGCACGCTCCTCTCCTACGATTACCAGCACGAGCGCAGGCGCCCCCTCTTCTGGCTCAGCACCTTCTTCGGCGAGCCCGAGGTCCACCCGATCCTGCCGCGCATGGGCTTTGGTTTCCGCGTCCTCTCCATCCTCGATCGCCAGCCCTCCTTCCGCGACGCCCTCGACATGGAGTTCGGCGAGTTCCACATCGCCTACAACCCCTGGCAATCCGACGACATGTACAGCCATTTCCGCGTCGAACTCGGCGGCAATGTCGGCTCGCACTGGTCGGACCGGCGGCTCGTGTCGGGCAATACCGGCAATTACTTCATCGGGCCCACGGTCTCTCTCGAATCGCGTATCAGCCTCGGCAAGGGCGGCCTGCATTATCTCTTCAGTGATCTGACCTTCCGGCGCCCCACGATCGTCTCCGGCGAGCTCACCGGCGAGACCGTCAATCGCCTCGCGGGCTCGCTCGCGTACGAGGGCGTGCTCGTGGCGATCAACGATCAGCCGATCTCGGTCCGCCTCGCGGCCGAGGGACGCACGCAGAACGATTTCCAGCGTGACGTGCGGGCCGTCGAGCTCCGCTTCTTCGCGGGGCTGCGGATGTCCTTCGGCGCCCCGCCGCGCGTCTTCGAGCCGATGCCCGCCTTCGAGGATCCGTGATCCGACCCTCCCTCACCGCCGCGATCGCCGCGATCGCCGTGACCACCGCGCCCATGGCCGCGGCGGAAGAGGGAGACTTTGTTCATTCGCCCAAGGGCCGCTCTTTCCGCGTCCGTTTCGACCCCGAGAGCCGCATCCGCCTCGGCGTCGCCGCCTCCGCCGCGCGCACCCACGAGGGCCGGATCGCCCCCGCGTTCGAGCTGCAAACGGGCATCTCCTTGCGCCGCCGTTACGCCTTCAACGAGGGCCCGGCGCGTATCGAGTGGCAATTCGATCAACGCGTCCTCTCGGGCGTCGTCGCCCCGTTCGCCCGCCCGTTCGGGGACATGCCCTCCTTCGACGCCGCGATCTACGGCGCCTCCGCGCGCCGCCACGACCTCGCCCCGCGTATCGTCCTGCCTTCCTCGCCCCCGCTCAGCATTCCTTTCCCCTTCGACGTCGGCTTCGACGGCGAGATCGGCCGCGTCAGCGTCCCGCGCGCCCTCCCCGCGGGCGCCGCCGACGGCGCGGCCATTCCTTTTTTACGCGTCAGCGTCGCGCGCGCGACGGCCTTCCTCGATCCTTTGCGCTCCAACCATCCCGGCCGCAGCATCGAGATCGGCGCCGGCGTGCGTTACGATCTCGACGTCTACGGCGCGCGACGTGGCGCGGGCCCCGCCGACTCCATCGCGCGGCCCCGCCTCGTGCACCGCGTCGCCCCCATGACGGCCGGCTCGGTCCGTGTCCGTTTCGAGACGCAGGACGGCCTCTTCGTCCTCGACGCGCGGGGCGAGGTCGTCCCGCACTGGACCAGCGAGGGCACGTGGAAGGTCGGCGCGCTGGGCCATGGCCGCGTCGAGCGGACGTTGTTCGCCATCAACGACCAGCCGATCGCGGCCTTCCTCGAAGGCAGCTACCGGCTCGTCCCCCCCGCGCTCGAGCTCGCCCCGCTCCACGACGTGCGGGCGAGCATCGGCGTCTCCTTCGGGATCGATCTCACGCCGGATCCGCGGGTGACGAAGATCGTGCCGCCGCCCCGGCGGCGAGGGGTACGTCTGGATAAAACAGGGCCGCGACAAACGCCGTGACCCCGAGCCCCGCGATCATCCAGAACACCGTCCCCAGGCCCGCATCGAGGAGCCCCGCGATTCGCCGCATGACGTCGGGTCCGAGCGCGGACATCCCCTCCCGCGAGAGCGCCCGGCTCGCCGCGTCCTTCGGCAACCCCGCGTCCTGACCAAGCGCGGCGACGATCACGCCGCCCATCACGCCGACCGCGACCGCCCCGCCGATCGTCCGGAAAAACATCGTGCTCGCGGTCGCCACGCCACGTTGCTCCCAGCCCACGGAGGTCTGCACGGCGATGATGAGCGCCGTGTTGGCGAAGCCCATCCCGAGCCCAAAAAGCGCGGTCACCAGCCGCAACGCGAAGGGACCTCGTTCGGCGACGAGCGGCAAGGCGACGGCCGCGACCGCGGTGCAGGCCATCCCGAACCGAACGAGCGCGCGGAAACCCACCTTCGGAATGAGCCGGCCGCCGAGCGTGCTCGCGATGGGCCACGTGATGAGCATGGGCGTGATCGAGCTCCCCGCTTGCGTGGGCGTGCCTCCGCGCACGCCCTGAATGAACAGAGGCACGTACGTGAGAATGGCGATCATCGCGCCGCCGATGATCGCGCCGATCGCGGACGAGAGCGCGATCACCCGCCGCGTGAAGAGCGAGAGCGGCAGGAGCGGCTCCTCGGCGCGATGCTCGACGATCAGGAAAGCGCCGAGGAGAACGACCGTGGCGAGGATAGACGCCCACTTCGCCGTACCGTGCACCCCGGAGGCCGCGACGAGCAGCGACGTCACGAAACACGCGAGCAGGAAGGCCCCTGCGAAATCGAGCCGGCGCTTCTTTCGTTCCACGCGCTCGTGCAGGGCCGTCGCGACGAGGCCCGCGGCTGCGAGGCCGAAGGGCAGGTTCATGTAAAAGACCCAGCGCCACGACACGTTCTCGACGATCACCCCGCCGATGAGCGGTCCTACGAGCCCGAAGAATCCCCACGCCGCGCCGAAGAGCCCTTGCAGCTTCGATCGCTCCTCGATGCCGAAGATGTCCCCGAGGATGGTGAGCGGCATCGGCTGCATCGCCCCGGCGCCGAGCCCCTGGACCGCGCGGAACGCGATGAGCGCGGGCATCGATTGCGCCGCGCCGCTCGCCGCCGATCCCAGGAGGAAAATCGCGATCCCCGCCAGCAGCACGGGCTTTCGTCCGTGCAGATCCGCGAGCTTGCCGAACATGGGAACCGTGATCGCCGAGGTGATCAGGTACGCGTTCGTGACCCACGAATAATACTGGATCCCGCCGAGATCCCCCGTGACCGTGGGCATCGCGGTCGCCACCACGGTCGCCTCGAGCGCGGCCATGGCGAGGGCGAGCACGAGGCCCGCGACGGTCAGGGCCTTGTGCGTACGTCGCTCTTGTCGATCCGGCATCGAAGATCGAGTGGTTACTCCACGGGCCCGGCCCGCGCAACCCAGGCTTTTCCTTCAGAAAACGCCGAACTGACGCACGAGCGCAGAGACCTCTTCGTCCTCCTGGAAGAAGAGCCGATCGAGCCCCTCCTGGAACGTGTACGTGAGGCTCGTGGCTTCCTTGAAGAGCGTGTCTGCGCCCAGCGCGTCGAGCGGAAGATCCGAGAGGTGCCTGCGTTTGTCGTCGTCGGAGAGGATGCCCATGAAGGCGTCGTACGAGCCGATCACCTTCTGCGTGGTCTCCACCGAGATCGACGGCCGGAGCAGCGCCTCGCACATCTGCTCGAGCGGGGACAAACGCAGCCGTTCGCGCAGGTAACGCACGACGCGCGCCGGATCCACGCCGCCCTCGCCGCGCCAGCGCTCGCCCTTGCCGAAGAGCTCGAGCGAGAAGCAGGCCAGCATCCCGCTCGCGAAGAGCAACTTGCGGCTCGTGCGGAGCTTGACGTTGCGTAGCGCCCACCCGCCCTTCGTGCGTTGCTTGTTCACGAAGTCGACGGTGATCGTGCGCCAGTAGCGGATGATGTCGTTCAGGAGGAAGCGCGGCACGAGGGGCATACGCTTGGAGAACAAAAGACCACGGTCGTCGGAGACGTAGCGGTGGAGCACGAGATCGACGACCCGCTCGAGCGCTTCGTCGCGGCCGATCGCGATCGACTCGAGCAAGAGCAGGATGCGCTGCGTGGTGTTCCGGTTCGTGTCGTCGTGCCCCCCGATGAGGTGCAGCAAGGGGTGGCTGAAGGACACGTTGTCGAAGACGCCGAAGGGGTTCGGCGGCTGGAACTTCGCCTCGTTCAGGATCCGCGTGATCGAAAGGGCCTGCTGGAAGTGCGCTTGATCGGCGCGACCGTCGACGAGCAAGGTCCAGTCGATGTCGCTGCCGCGCGT
>JANMGF010000509.1:0-2866 GCA_031374535.1 Polyangium sp. (in: bacteria) | reverse complement strand
CCGTGGTCGGGCGGCGGCATGGCCGAGCGGCTGGGCGCCCGGGAGCAGCAGCGGCTGGCCGAGCAGGGCATGGGGATGATCGCGCCCGAGCAGGGTCTCGCGCTGCTGGGGCGAGCGCTGGGACAGCCAGGGGCGCAGCGCGCGATCTTGCCCATGGACTGGTCTACCCTGGTGGGCCGGCTGGGCCGGACGCCGCCTCTTTTCGAGGAGCTCTTGACGCGGGCCCCGGCGGCGCGCCCGGCCTTATCCGCGGCCTTGCCCGCAGCGTCGCGGCCGCAGCCACCCGCGGGCCCGGAGCTGGTGCAGCGGCTCGCGCAGGCGCCGGCTGGCCAGCGCCCGGCGCTGATCCAGGCGGCCTTGCAGAAGTACGCGGCCAAGGTGCTGGGGCTGAGCTCCCCGGAAGCCGTGCCCCCCCACCGCCCCTTCCGCGAGTTCGGCATGGATTCGCTGATGGCGGTGGAGCTGCGTAATGCGCTGGTGCAGGCGCTCGGCACGCCGCTGCCGACCACGCTGGTCTTCGATTATCCGACCATCGAGGACATCGGCCGTTACCTGCTCGGGCAGGTCCTGTCGCTGGGTGCGCCGCCGGCCCCGGAGGTCGAGGCACAGCCGGCGGAGGCCATAGCGCTGGACGAGCCCATCGCGCTCATCGGCATCGGTTGCCGGTTCCCGGGCGGCGTCGATGGCCCGGAGGCGTTCTGGGCGCTCTTGCGCGACGGCGTGGACGCGGTCACCGAGGTGCCCCGGGAGAGGTGGGACGTCGACGCGCTCTACGACCCCGACCCCGACGCGCCGGGCAAGATGTACACGCGTTGGGGCGGGTTCGTGCAGGGCGTGGACCTGTTCGACGCGGCCTTCTTCGGGATCGCGCCGCGCGAAGCGGAGAGCATGGACCCGCAGCAGCGGCTGCTCCTGGAGACCACCTGGAGCGCGCTCGAGCACGCAGGGCAAGCGCCCGAGCGGCTCATGGGCAGCAAGACCGGGGTCTTCGTGGGAATCACCACGAATGATTACAGCTTCCGGTCGCTGCGCGCGGGCGACGCGCAGAACATCAATGCATACACAGTGACCGGGAACACGGCGAGCGTGGCAGCCGGGCGTGTGTCCTACGTCCTCGGCCTGACCGGACCGTGCATGTCGATCGACACCGCCTGCTCGTCCTCGCTGGTGGCCGTGCACCTGGCCTGCCAGAGCCTGCGCGCGGGCGAGTCGGAGCTCGCCATTGCCGGCGGCGTCAACCTCATCCTTTCGCCCGAGCTGCATATCTATTTCAGCCGCCTGCGGGCGATGGCGCCCGACGGTCGGTGCAAGGCGTTCGACGCCTCGGCCAATGGCTACGTGCGCGGCGAGGGCTGCGGCGTGGTGGTGCTCAAGCGCCTGTCGAAGGCGCTGGCGGACGGCGACCGGGTCCTCGCGGTCGTCCGGGGAACGGCCATCAACCAGGATGGACGCAGCAATGGCCTGACGGCCCCGAACGGGCCCTCGCAGGAGGCGGTCATTCGGCGCGCCCTTTCGCAGGCGGGCATCGCACCGGCGCGCGTGGGATACGTCGAGGCCCACGGCACCGGCACCGCGCTGGGTGACCCGATCGAGATGCAGGCCCTGGGCGCGGTGCTCTCGCAGGACCGCCCGGCGGACCACCCGGTGCAGGTCGGCTCGGTCAAGACCAACTTCGGCCACACCGAGGGTGCCGCCGGCGTGGCGGGCCTGATCAAGGCCGTGCTTTCGCTCCACCACGGCGAGATCCCGGGCAACCTGCACTTCCAGAAGCCAAACCCCAACATCCCCTGGGAGCAGCTGCCCCTGCGCGTCGCGCTCGGACGCACGCCCTTCCCCAAGAACGGCGCCCCGCGCGTCGCGGGCGTCAGCTCCTTCGGCTTCAGCGGCACCAATGCCCACGTCGTGCTCGAGGAGGCCCCTCCGCCCGCGCACAGGCCGGCGCCTCGACCGGAGAGCGCGCCTCGACCGTTGCTCCTGCCCCTGTCGGCGCGTCGCCCCGAGGCGCTGCAGGCGCTGGCCCGCGCCCACCAGACCTTGCTCTCCGCCGATACACCCGCCGGGCCGCTCGAGGACATCACCCATGCGGCCAGCGTTCGGCGCAGCCACCACCCCCATCGGCTCGCGATCCTCGGCAGCTCGGCCGAGGAGCTCTCCCAGGGGCTCTCCGCCTTCCTCCGCGGCGCCGACCACCCGGGCCTGTCCTCCGGGCGGCATGCGCAGAGCGGACGTCCCCGCGTCGTCTTCGTGTTCCCGGGGCAGGGCTCGCAGTGGCTCGGCATGGCGCGCGAGCTTCTCGCCGAGGAGCCAGCTTTCCGGGAGGCCCTTTCCGCGTGCGACGCGGCGGTGCGCCGCCAGGCTGGCTGGTCGCTGCGCGAGGAGCTGCTCGCCGATGAGAATGCCTCCCGGCTCGATCGCATCGACATCGTCCAGCCCCTGCTCTTTTCGCTGCAGGTCGCGCTCGCGGCCCAGTGGCGCGCGTGGGGGGTGGAGCCAGACGTCGTCGTGGGCCATAGCATGGGCGAGCTCGCCGCCGCGCACGTCGCCGGCGCGCTCGACCTCGACGACGCAGTGCAGATCATCTGCCGCCGCAGCTCGCTCCTCCGCAAGGTGAGCGGAAAGGGCGCAATGGCCGTCGTCGAGCTGTCGATGGACGAAACGGCCACCTGGCTGCGGGGCCTGGAGGACAAGCTGTCCGTGGCGGTCAGCAACAGCCCGCGCTCCACGGTGCTGGCAGGCGATCCGGCGGCGCTCGACGCGCTGCTCGAGAGGCTCGCGGCGAGCGACGTCTTCTGCCGTCGGATCAAGGTCGACGTGGCCTCCCACAGCCCGCAGATGGATTCGCTGCGCGACGATCTGCTCGCCGCCG
>JANMGF010000462.1:0-3887 GCA_031374535.1 Polyangium sp. (in: bacteria) | reverse complement strand
CGGCTCGTTCGCCTGCGCCGCCCACGAGGCCGGCTCGTCTTCCGACATGAACTTCACGAACGGGTAATCCGGGTTCGGCGCCACCGTGATGCCCACGCCGGCGAAAGGCAGGACGTCCTTGTTCACCAGGTTCGTGGCCATGGCGTCGATGTTCCAGGCCGTCATCTTGTCGCCGGTGAACGTGTTTTTCTGGAACCAGCTCATCGGCTCGCGAATGAGCTCGTCGCGATCCCACGCCTCGTTCCCGATGTACTTGTCGCGCTTGCCCTTCTTGCCGAACTCCTCGCCATAATAGATGACCGGCATGCCGGGCACCGTGAGCACGATCGTCGCGGCTTGCTTCAGCTTCGCAGAGAGCGCCGCGCCCGCGCCCTCGAACTGCGTGGCCGGACGCTCGAGGTCGTGGTTCGAGAGGAACCGCTCGAGGTAATGGTTGGGGTTGCCCCCCTTCCCCGCCGCCGCGAGGTCCGCGGTGAGCTTGTTGATGTACCCCACGAAATCGACGGCCGCGCCCGTCTGGCCATTGGCGAAGTTGCCGACGATGCTACGGAACGGGAAATCGAACTGCGAATCCATGCCGCCGCCGTACGGCACCATCTCGCCGTACGAGGCCGGGTCGTCCCATCGATTCTCGCCCGTCAGGAGCACCGCCACCGAGCCCGCGGGCCGCACGACGTCCTTCTTGACGAAGTAGTTGAACTCCTTCCACCAGACGTGCGTGCCGTGCTTGTCGAGCGCGATGTCGTAATTGTCGTCGAACTGGTCGATGTGTTTCGACGCGTCGAGCCTGTACCCGTCCGCGCCGAGGTCGACCCAGTGCTGCGCGATCTTCTTCATCTCGGCGCGCACCTCGGGATTGCGGTAGTTGAGCTCCGGCATCGGGCCGCCGAAGATCTGGTGGTAGCACTGGTAATTCTTGCACGCCCACATGACGGCCGAGCCGTCCCACGGGTGCCCATCCGCCAGCATGTTCGAATACTGATCGGACCAGACGAACCAGTCGTGGTACTTCGCATACTCGGGGTGCTTCGGATCCGCGCCCGCGACGAACCAGGGGTTCACGTCGGCCACGTGGTTCTGCACGAGGTCGAGGATGATCTTGATCCCCGCGGCGTGCGCCGCCTCGGTGAGATCGGTGAAATCCTTCATCGAACCGACCGAGGGGTCGATGTCGTAGAAATCCGTCGTGTCGTAGCCGTGGTACGTCTTCGACTTGAACACCGGCGTCATCCAGATGGCGTCGGCGCCGAGATCCTTCAGGTACGGCAATGCCTTGCGCAGGCCGACGAGATCACCCACGCCGTCCATCTTGGCCTCGTCGATCCCGCTCTCGGTCGTCGAATCGGCCACGGCCTTCGTCCCGCCGCCGTCCGCGAACGTGCGGACGATGAGCTGGTACATGATCTCCTTGCCGCCCCACGACGCCCAGTCTGCCGCGTCCGTGATGGTCGAATACGAGATCGGCGTGAACGCGAGGACCTCGCTCTTGTCCTCGAGGAGCTGCCCATTCAGGTCGAGCGAGGTCGAGATCCGGTAATGAACGGCCTGCCCAGGCGTGAGGCCGGTGAGCATCAAACCGTTCTTGTTGATGTCGTCCGCGGCCGTCCACAGGACCTTCTTGTCGAGCGTGCCCGGGGACGCGCCGTACTCGACCAACCCCGTCGAGCCCTTGGCCACGCGGAACATCAAACGCACGCTACCATTGCCGAGGTCGATGAAGTCCTTCGCGCGCGAGACCTCGTACGCCGGACCAGCCGCCACGGGCGGGGTCGTCGATATGGCCTGGCCCTGGGTGATCCAGCACTCAGCGATCGTCGGATCGTCGGCGTTTTTCGTGAGATCGAAGAAACGAACGCTCGTCTCCACGTCCTTGTTGCAATTGCCGTTCGTGCATTGCACGGGGATGAGGCCGAGCCACGCGTCGGCGAGGTCGCCCGTCGCCGTCACGCGCACGTCGGTGTACACGCCGAACGCGTCGGTTCCATCGAACATCTGCGGCGATCCCCAGTCCGGCGACGTCGAGCCCGCGCCCCAGAAATGGACGCCCCACGCCTTGGCATCCCCGCCCTCCTGCAGCCGGTAGTGGATCCGGATGAAGCTGCCCTGCCCGGTCTCCCCGCCGCTCCCGCCCGTGCCGCCGCCCGCGCCGCCGCCCCCCGTATTCGTGAGCCCGGAGCCGCCCTGGCCTCCGGTCGCGTTGAGGTCCTCGCCTTCGCATCCCGCAAATGCGAGGAGGCAGGCGAGGGAACCAAGGATCGAATAACCAAGATATCGTTTCATCGTGCTCTCCCGTTTCTATCCGAAGCCGTCCCGGGTCCCGCGAATACAAAATCGATGCATTCACGGGGATCGCTCATGTTGCGATCCATGCGCTGGATGTCAAGCAAGGCTCGCGTGGATCCCGCGTCCAATCAAGGCGCATTCTTTCGCGCGCTGCGCCGTCCCCTGGTCGCCGCCAACACCACGCCGATCGTGCCGAAGAGCCCCGCGCCCGCGCCGAGGCCGAGCCCGAGCAGAAATCGCTTTCCACCCGCGGATCCCTCGACGCGACGCGCCGATACGATCCCGGCCGCGGGCACCGAATCGCGTACCAACGCCGCAAGGCCGATGTCGCCCCGCGTCACCTCCCCGAGCGCCACCGCAGGCCGCGCGGCAGGTCGATCCGCGGACGGGGGTCCACCCCAGATATCGAAATCGGGGCTGGGGCAGGTCACGGGGCCCTGCCACCGATGCCGGAGGATATAACGCCCCTGGAATGTACTCACCTCCGCAGGCACGGCCGCCTGGCCCTCGCCGCCACGGCCTCCCTGGATCGGAGGCGCGACACGCAGGACGAGATCCTCGCCGAACGCTTCTTTGCCATACCGCGCATGAAGCCGCGTATGGACGTTCATCCCCGGAGGCGCGCCGAGCAAGCGCTGCTCCTCGGCCGAAAGCAAAGGGCCGGGGCACGGATCACACGACTCCGTGTCCCACGCGTATTCGGTCACGAGCGCGCCGGTATTCTTTTCGAGCGTCGCATCGAAGAGCCCCGCATAAAATTCGCCGAAACGCACGCGCGCCGCGTCCTCGACCTCGATGTTCGTCGGAATCGTCACGTTCGCGTAATTCGCGGCCTCGTACCGCTCCCGCGCGAGCACGTGCACCACGAGGTCCTGCGTGCCCGCCGAGTTGATGAGGCCGAGGCGCACGGGCAACCGGAATGCCTCCTCGTCGTATTCGAATCGGAGGGGCGAGAGCACCGTGCGGCCGGCGCGCTTCTCGACCTTCGAGGCGTCGACCTTGGCCACGAAGAACTTCGATCCCGCCTGCACGTACGGGCGCAGCACGGGCTCGGCGCCCTCGGGGAGACGATAATGGTGATCCCGGAGCCACGCCTCGAGCCCGACCGAATCCTCCGCGCCGAGGATCACGATCTCGTATTCGCCGACGACGAACTCGGCCTCGATCGTGACGCGATACCGGCCCTCTTGCGACGCCCCCCTGGAGCCCCCATCCGGCCGCGCGACCACGCCGCCTGCTTTGTCGCCGGCGGCGATCGACGCGATGTCCTCGTAGGAGCAGGGATCCTGCTGCCAGTATTCGACGAGGCGCGGCGCGCTGATCGCGTCGAGGCGCTCAAAAAGGCCCTTCGGCAGCGTCTTCACCGCGTCGGCAGAGAGCACGACCGGCACGGGCACGACCATGGCGAACGACGCGGCCGGGCCCGTGTAGTCATTCTGCATGGAGAGAACGGTGTGCGTCCCGCTGCGCGAAAGCACGACGTTCGTCGCGCCGTTCACGAGCTTTGCGTCTGCGCTGCCCACGTAGAACCCGCAAAACGCGTCGGCCGACGAGGCCGCTGCCGTCATCAAGGCCCACGCGAAGACGCCCGCCACGCGCATGCC
>JANMGF010000448.1:0-1948 GCA_031374535.1 Polyangium sp. (in: bacteria) | reverse complement strand
CAGGTGCGCGAGCGCCTCGCGGATCGATTCGACGATCTGGACCGTGTTTCCCCCAGGGATACGCAGGACGTTGAGGTACACGGCCGTTTTTCCGTCGATGGAGACGAACTGCGTGGGGAGCGTCCCGCCGTCCTCGACGGTGGCGACGTCACGCACGAGCACCGGGTGGCCGTGGATGAGCTTCACCACGGCCTCGCCGATATCGGAGACGCGCGGGGCGACCGCGTTGGTGTACACGTTCGCCTCGAAGCCCGCGGCCATGAAGCGGCCCGAAGGCAAGAGCGCATTGGCCTTGTCCACCGCGGCGGCGATCTCGCCCGAGGTCACGCCGCGGGCCTCCGCGCGCACGGGATCGACGACGACGTTGATCTGCCGCTCACGGCCGCCATTGGGCGAGGCGCTGGCCACGCCGGGGATCCCCTCGATGATGGGCTCGACGGTGTTGACCGCGAAATCGTAGAGCTGCGGTCCGCTCAGCCCTCCTCCATGGACGGCGATCTGGATGAGGGGGGCGTTCGAGGGATCGTATTGCAGAACGAACGGGGGCAAGACGCCGAGCGTCTTCGGGACGGACGACATCGCGAAGGCGACCTGCTGCTGCACGAGCGATTGCGCCGCGTTCAGGTCGGTCCCCCATTTCAGCCACACGTAGATGATGCTCAGGCTGTTTCGAGATTCGCTCTTGATGTGATCGACGCCCGGCGTGGCGGCGATGAATTTCTCGAGGCGCCAGGTGAGCGTCTTCTCGACGTCCTTCGGCCCGAGCCCCGAGGCGAGCGTGCCGACGATGAGCACGGGCGGCGTGAGCTCGGGGAAGGTGTCGACGGCCAAACGAGGCGTCACGACGGCCGAAAAGACCATCAACGCGAGGCTCACCACGAGCACGGCGAGCGGGTTGCGCAGCGCGAGCCGCGTCATCGGACGGCCCCCCCGACAGGCGCGGTCGCGGCCGGTACGAGCGCAGGCCCGGGGGCCGCGGAGCCCTCGACCTTCGCGCGCACACGATCACCACTCCGGAGCTGCGCCCGGCCCTCGAGCACGACGAGGGTGCCGGGCACGATCGAAGGCTCGACGAACAGGCTCTTGCCCGTCTCGCCGAGGACACGCGCCGTCGCCTGTCGCACGACGTCTCCCTCGACGAAAAGCACGGTGGCCTTCGCGCCGCGCACCGTCGCCGCGCGCAGCGGGAGCTCGATCGCGGGCTGAAGAACGCCGACCTCGGTGAACACCTCGGCCGTGGTCCCCACGGGCAACGTGCGCGCTGGATCGGGCAGGTCGATCTCGATGTGCACGGTGCGCGTCGCGGCGTCTGCCGCCGGCGAGCGACGCGCGACGCGTGCGGTCACTTCCTTCCCCGTCGCGAGCAAACGTAGCTTCACCTCGGCGCCCGGCGTCACCGCCTGGAAGTCGACCTCCGGCACGTCCGCCGTCACCCGGATGATCGCGCGATCGACCATGGAGACCAGCGCCGCGCCGGGCCGCACGAACGAGCCGGGATCGATGTCGCGGCGCGTGATCTCCCCGTCGAAGGGCGCCTTCAGCACGCAATCGTCGACCTGGAGCGCCTTGCCCGCGAGGTCGGCGCGGAGCGCGCCGAGCTGCGCCCCGGCCGCGGCGCTCTGCGCGGCCTTCTGCTCGGCTTCGTTCTTCGAGACGAACCCATCGTCGACGAGGCCTTGCACCCGCGCGGCCTCGCTCGCGATCGCGCGCTGTCGCTGGTCGAGCGCCCGCGCTTGCATGGCGACGCTCTCGTTCGCCGTGGTCGCCTTGCGGCAATCGAGCGTCGCGAGCACCTGCCCGCGCGTGACGACATCCCCCGGCCGCACGAGCACCGTCTCGACATAGGCCGAGACGAGCTGCGGGCCGATGTTCGCCTCTTGCCACGGCTCGAGCGTGCCCACGAACCGCCGCGTCGGCCGATACTTCGCCTCGCGCGCGGGCACCACGG
>JANMGF010000412.1:0-3519 GCA_031374535.1 Polyangium sp. (in: bacteria) | reverse complement strand
CCGAGTACATCGCCCACCGCAAAAAGAAAGACTGGGGCGTCTTCACGCCTCTTTACGAGTGGGGCATGAACGGGCACGACCGCCGCAAGGTCGAGCTTTGTGGCCGTTACGTGCCCCTGCGACGTGGCATGCGGGTGCTCGACATCGGCTGCGCGGTCGGCAGCTTCTTGCAGATGCTCCGCCGGCAGCATGGCGCTGCCGTGACCGGGGTCGATTTCAAGGATCTACGGGACAATCCGCTGCTCGAAGGCGTCGATTTTCGTCACGGGCTGCTCGAAGACACGGATTTCGGCGAAACGCGATTCGACTTGATCACGATGTGGCATTTCCTGGAGCACGATTACGAGCCGCTTCGGACGCTCGAACGCGCGAAGAACCTGCTCGCGGTCGGCGGGCGCGTCGTCGTCGAGGTGCCGCGCCTCGATTCGACGACCTTCCGTCTCTTCAAGGACCGCTGGCCAGGGCTCCAGGCGCCACAACACACGGTCCTCTTCGATTGGCGTTCGCTCCGGGCGATGTGCGAAAAGAGTGGCCTCGAGATCGTCGACCACCTGCCCTGGGGGGCCTTCCCGGCATATTTTTACCTCTTCGCGGGCGCGGCGTTTCATGTGCTCCGGGGCAAGGGGCTCGACGTGGGCAAGGCCATCGGCCCTTATTTCGCAGGACAGCTCGCGCTCTCGCCTGTCTTGCTTTTCGAGAAGCAGCTGAACCTCGCCATGCAGACGATCGTCCTCGAACGGTCGTCGTCGGGTGCGTCGCCGTGAGCCTCGATCGGATCCGGGGCGTCGTCGCATTTCCTTTGATGCTCCTCTTCGTCACGGCGCTTTCGCCGCTGTTTGTCGTGGTGCGGCTATTCCTCGGCCGGCGCGCCGCGGCCGAGGGGCTCGGGGCCTGGGCGGCATCGGTCATTTTGCGCCTCTCCGGCGTCTCCGTCGGCGCGCGCTTTCCCCTGCCGCTGCCCGAGCGGCGGGTGGTGTACGTCTCGAATCACACCTCGTCGATCGACGTGTTCCTGCTTCTTTCCTTGCGTTTGCCGCGCGCGTGGTTTTTCATGAAGCGCGGCGCGTGGGTCTTTCCGCCGGGGGCCCTCGTGGCCCTGTGCGTCGGCACGTTTTTTACCGTTCCGCAGACGTATACCGACAAACGCCGCAAGCTCTTCGCTGCCGCTTGTGAGGTGCTCCGGAAGACCGGCGACGCGGTGTATTTGAGCCCCGAGGGCACACGCGTGACGTCGGGCGGCGTGGGTCCGTTCAACAAGGGTGCGTTTCACCTGGCCGCGGCGCTCGGCGCGCCCATCGTCCCGCTTTATCTCGAGATTCCGAGGACCCAGAACCCCGGAAAGAGCTGGGTCATGACCCGGACGAACGTCATCGTCCACGTTTTGCCCGACATCGACACGAGCGCCTGGAAACCCGAGACCTCACGCGAGCACGCCGATCACGTGCGCGGCGTCTACCAGGCCTTCGAGGCCGATCTCGCCGCTTCGCACGAGCGAGAGGCGGCGTGAAGGACACGCTCACCTTCCTCCCCCAGAAGCTCCGCCGGCGCGCCGAGGCCCGGGGGGACGAAATGGCCCTCGGTTTCCTCGACGATGGAGACGAGATCACGGATTCGCTCACGGTGGCTGCCCTCGACGCGCGGGTCGACGACGTCGCCGCCGTATTGGCCGAAGAGCTCGCCGAGGGCGCCCGTGTGCTCCTGCTTTTCCCGCCGGGGCTCGATTTCGTGGTCGCTTTCCTCGCCTGTCTACGCGCAGGGAGGGTCGCGGTGCCAGCGATCCCGCCCGATCCTCACAAGCCGGCGCGCAGCCTCGCCCGGCTGGCCCACCTCGTCGATTCCGCGCGGCCCGCGGCCGTGCTCTCGACGGCTGCGATAACACCGTACCGCCCGGTCCTCGAGAACGCCGTGCCCGCGCTTACGCGCTTGCCCTGGATCGACGTGACCGAGGTGCCGCGCGCTGGCCAAACCATTGACGATCCCCGCGGAGACGGCCTCGCCTTCCTGCAATACACCTCGGGCTCGACGGCCGCGCCCAAGGGCGTCCGGGTGCTGCGTAGCAACCTCTCGCATAACTTGCACGTCATTCACGGCGTCGCGCCCACGCTTCCGCGAAGCTCCGTGAGCTGGCTCCCCCAGTTCCACGATATGGGGCTCATCGAGGGGATCTTGCTCCCGCTCGACGGCGGATGGCCGGCGTGGTTGATGCCGCCGTGGGTTTTTCTGGAGCGACCTTTGCGCTGGCTCCTCGCCATCGAGCGATTCTCGGCGACGCGCAGCGGCGGGCCGAACTTCGCTTACGACCTCTGCGTGCGGAAGATCGATCCGGCTGCGCGGGCGAAGCTCGATCTTTCGTGCTGGGGGCAGGCGTATTGCGGGGCCGAGCCCATTCGCGCGAGCACACTCGCCGCGTTCGCCGAGGCCTTCGCGCCGGCGCGTTTTTCGGCGTCGTCCTGGTTTCCTTGTTACGGGCTCGCCGAACATACGGTGCTCGCCTCGTGCCGCACGCACGCGCCTTTCACCGTCGAGCACCTCTCCGCCGCGGCGCTCGCGCGGGGCGAGGCCGCGGAGGCGCAAAATGGCGAGCGCGGAATCGACGTCGTTTGCGTGGGGGAGATCCCGCCGCTCGTCATGTTGCGTGTGGTGGATCCGGAGACACGAACCCCGGTTCCGGACGGGCATATCGGGGAGATCTGGCTCCGGAGCGGGAGCGTCGCCGATGGGTACTGGGAGGACGCGGAGGGGACGGGCGGCATGTTTGGCGCGAGGCTCGGCTCTTCGAATGGCGAGGAGGTTTTCCTCCGCACGGGCGATCTCGGCTATCAGCGTGGCGATCGGCTTTTCATCGTGGGCCGGCAGAAGGACGTGCTCATCGTGCGTGGCGAGAATCATCATGCCCACGACGTCGAGCGTACGGCCGAAAGCGCACATTCGGGCATCCGGCGCGGCTGCGTATGCGCCGTCCTGCTGGACGAGGACGTGGACGACGAGCCGCGGCCGGTCGTGGTTTGCGAGATGGACGACCGGGTCGACGAGGAAGGGCGCGCGGCCGTGATTGCTGCTGTCCACCGCGCGGTGTCTTTCGAGCACGGGATGTTCGTGGACGTCACGCTGGTCCCCAAACACACGTTGCCGAAGACCTCATCGGGCAAACTCCAGCGACGCGCGACGGCCGAACTCTTGCGTGTCGGCGATATCAAAAGGCCCCTTCGCGTGGCCCCGCCTGCGCCTTGCGTCGCGTCGTCTGCGGGGGAGGGGGGACCGGTGCATGCGGCGAGGATCGCCATTGCAAAATGGACGGGGCTTCCGATCTCCGAAATCGACGCAGACGAACCCCCCGCGCTCCTGCCGCTCGACTCCATGCAGGCCGTGGATGCCGCGGCGGCGCTGGGTGATCTCCTCGGGCGTACGATCACGCTCGACGCCTGGGGTCGGGCCCCGTCGTTGCGGGCGCTCGTCCTGGGCACGGGCGATACCGACGCGCCTTGGCTTCGGGACCTCGATCGCCCGCTGCCGCGGCCC
>JANMGF010000363.1:0-2280 GCA_031374535.1 Polyangium sp. (in: bacteria) | reverse complement strand
GGTATAGAAGCCGGCCGAGCCCGGGATCTGGGCCGGGGGATTGGCATTGGCGTCGATCACGAAGACGTCCTCGTCCGGAAGGGAGAAACGCACCGTGCCGTCCCAGGAGCGGCCGAGGACGTCCTTCCAGTGCTCGCCGTCGTATTTCACGAGCAGCCCCACCTCGGGCGCGGGCACGCCCTCGAAATTGGTGTTCGGCCCGGGGACGCCGCCGGCCGCCTCGCCCCCGTCGGGCACCGAAAGCTCGCTCAAGGCCGTCGTGCGGTTGCCGGAGTGGAAGGCGGCCGCATAGACGCGCGAGCCGTCGGGCGTCACCGCGAGCGCGCGGGGCGTATCGCTGAAGAGCGTGAGGATGGAGAGGGGAGCGCCGCCGAGCATCGCGCCGAGCGATTCGGCGTCGAAGACCCAGACATCGGCGCGGCCCACCCCGGGCGTGGTGAGCGCGGGATCGTAGGGCACGTTCTGGCCGCGATGGGCGGTGGTGATGAAGGCGCGGCCCTTCTCCGGCCCGCCGAACACGATATCACGCGGCTCGTCGCCGACGAAGAGCGTCCGCACGACGGCGCCATTGCGCCCCGTGGGGCCAATCTTCACGACGCTCACGCTGTCGGAGAGGTGATTGACGACCCAGACCTCGTCGTTCGAGCGCGCGGCGACCGCGACCGGCTCGAGGCCCACGGGGATGGAGGCGCGGTGGGAGAGGCCGTTCGGCCAGACCCGAAAGACCTCGAGTCGATTGTCGGGGGTATTGATGGCGAAGAGAAACTCTTTGTTCGGAGAGAGCGCGACGGGTCGGACCTGCCCGCTCTCGAAAAGGGTGTAGGGCGTCGCGGCAGACGCCTCCGTGCCTGCCGCGAGACCCGCGAGGACGGGCGTCACGGAGAGAATCGTGCGAAGGGTGCGGCGGAATGGACGAAGAGCCACCGCCGGGCGCATGAATACCATGGAACCTCCGGGCGAAAAAAAAGCCCACGCTCATCGCCAACACGCGGCGAGGAGACGAAAGGACATCACCCAAGGTATCGGATCGTTCGAACTTGTAAAGTCTCCAGATGTAGGGGAGGCGTCGTTTTTTCCCCCTCAGGGTATCAGGGCACCTCGACGGACATGGTCGCCCGGGTGACCACCTCCCACGGAATCTTTGTCGTCTCGCTGGACCCGATCATTCGTGGAAATGTCGATGTTCCATATCGACCGGAACGAGAAATCCTGGTAATTATTGGCCTCGCGGTCGGGAAGATACCCTCAGAAAAGAAGCCTGAGAAAAGTAGAAGGAGTCGTCGCCTATGAAAAAGCTTGGCCTCGTTCACGGAATACTCGCGATCCTCGCCACGGCTGCGCTCGCCACGGGCTGCGTCGCCGAGTCCGGCGAGCCGGGCGACGTGGAGAACGTCAGCACCGACATGACCTGGGAGGAGTTCCAGGCGAACGCCTTCCAGGAGCCGGAGACGGGTGTTTACATCGTCGACGGCGACACGCCGGTGCACGGCCGCGAAGCCCTCGAGCAATTCTACGTCGAGCACATCCAGCAGGGCGGCCTCGCGGTCATGACCTCGGGCGGCAGCGACGTGAAGTGGGACGCGGCGACGGCGCTCAACATCACGTATTGCGTCAGCACGAACTTCGGCAGCAGATACAGCACCGTCGTCAGCGCGATGAACCAGGCCGCGGGCGCCTGGGAGAGCGCGGCGAACATCAACTTCGTCCACAAGAGCGCAGAGGACACGGCCTGCTCGGCGACGAACAAGAACGTCATCTTCGACGTGCGCCCGGTCAACGTGGGCGGGCAGTACCTCGCGCGCGCGTTCTTCCCGAACACGAGCCGCAACGGCCGCAACGTGCTCATCGACAGCTCCGCGTTCACGTCGCAAGGCATCTCGCTCGACGGCATCCTGCGCCACGAGCTCGGCCACGCGCTCGGCTTCCGGCACGAGCACACGCGCCCCGAGTCGGGCGCCTGCTTCGAGGACAACAACTGGCGCGGCCTCACGCCGTACGACTCGAGCTCCGTCATGCACTACCCGCAGTGCAATGGGACGAACTCCTGGGCCCTCAACATCACGTCCCAGGACAAGACCGGCGCAGCCGCGCTTTACGGCGCCCCGGGCGGCGGCGGCGGCGGCACGGGCGGCGGCGGCGGCGGCAAGCCCCCGAAGTGATTCGCTGATGCGAGGCTGATGCGAGGAGAGGGGGTCCCGGCGAGCGCTGGGGCCCCCTTTTTCGTCAGGGTTTGCCCCAGGCCGAGTCCTTCCGATAAGAAGCGATCGACTCGGCGATGAC
>JANMGF010000344.1:0-4037 GCA_031374535.1 Polyangium sp. (in: bacteria) | reverse complement strand
TCCGGTGGCGCCGCTGCCGCCGCAAGCTGCTCCGCAGGCGCTCGAGGCTCCGGCGGAGGAGTCGGCAGAAGCGGGGACCTGATCACGCCATCACGACGAGGGGGCCGGTCTTCCGATCGGTCCCCTTTTTCATTTCAGCCTTCCCAAGGCGCTTTTGCGTCGCCCATGCCCACGTGCCAGCGAAACGCGAGGTGGAGGGCTCGGGTGGATGGGCCCGGTTTGCCGGGGCCGATCGGCGCGCCGTCGACGGCGATGACCGGAAGGATCTCGCGCAAGCTCGAGGAGAGGAAAACCTCGTCAGCCGAGCGCACGTCCTCGGGGACGAGCGGACGGAGATCGACGGTGAGGCCCGCGTCGCCAGCCATCGCGAGGATGTGCGCGCGCGTGATGCCCGCGAGGATGCCCGCCTCTTCCGGGGGCGTGACGAGGGTTCGACCCTGGACGACGAAAACGTTGGAGGTCGTACCTTCGACGATGTGGCCCGCCGTGTTGACGATGAGGGCCTCGTGCGCGCCGACGTCACACGCTTTGCGGATCGCGAGCACGCTGGCGAGGTAGTTGCCGACCTTGGCGCCATGCGCGGCGTCGCAAGCGCGCTCGGTGCGGTGCGTGATGACGGAGACGCCGTCGCGGTACATCGCAGCGGGGAGGAGCTTCAGCGGTTCGACGAGGATCACGCGGAGCGGATGCGTGGCGAGGCGAGGATCGAGGCCCAGCGGGCCGGTGCCACGCGTGAGGGTGGCGCGTACGTAACTCTCGGGGTTCGCGGCGGCGGCGAGGGCACGTTCGATCTCGATGGCGAAGGCGGTCGGGTCGATCGGCATGGGGATCGCGACCTGCGCGGCAGAGCGCTCGAGGCGGCGCACGTGCTCGTGGAGGGCAAAGGGGCGGCCGCCGTAGGTGCGAATGGTTTCGAAGATGGTGTCGCCGTAGAGGAAGCCGCGGTCGTAGACCGAGACCTTGGCGTCCTCGGGCGCGAGGATCACTCCGTCGATGCAGGCGATTCGGCTCATGGTCGTCGAGCCGAGCGTGTCACGGTTCGGCGCCGAGGGCGCGTACGGCCGTGTCGCGGGCCGCGTCGATGGAGCGGGCGAGGGTGGTTCCGTCGAGGTCGCGCGGGTCGAGCGGGGCGCCGAGGGCGACGGCGACACGGGAGAAGGGGCGGGGGATCTCGAACTGGTCCCAGGTTCGGGAGAGCGCCCACGCAGAGGAGCAAGCGGATGCGAGGGGCACGACGAGGCCGCGGCCGAGGCGGGCTGCGAGGATCGCGCCCACACGGTCGCCGTCGCCACGGATGACGCCGCGGGGGCCGCGAGGGCCGTCCACGGCGAAGGCGGCGTCGTGGCCCTGTCGCATGCGACGGACGATGCCCTTGAGGCCCATGGCGCCGCCACGGGAGGAGGAGCCGCGCTCGACGACGAGGCCGAGGGATCCGAGCGCGCCGGTCTGGATCTCGCCGTCGTCGGAGAGGCTGACGAGCACGGTGGTGCGGCGGCGCTTGGGCCAGCGATGCAGGGCGAGCTGCTGGCCGTGCCAGAAGGCGAGCACCCAGGGGGTGTCGTTCGTTCCGTGGAGATCGGGATGGGTGAGGAGGGAGAAGCGGACCGTGCGGAGGAAGGCGCGGGCGATCATGCCAGCGAGGGCGCCGATCGCTCGTCGCCGCGCCTGTTTCAACGTTTGGGGGCTACGCCCGGGCAAGCCGGGCTCTGCCCCCAAACCCCCGCCGTTCACTTCTTCAGTTTGGCGAGCAGCTCCTTCGCGGGCGCGAAGTTCTTGTCGGCGTCGACGGAGCGGTCGAGCTGCTGGATGGCCTTCTTGTCGTCGCCCTGCGCGTGGAGAATCCGGCCGATGTAGTAGAAGGCCGCGGCCTTCGAGATCGGCGAGTTCTCGTCGAGCTTCTGCAGGAGCAGCGCGCGGAAGGTCTTCTGTGCACGCTCGAAGTGAGCGTCACGCGCCGCCTTCTCCTCCGCGGCCTCGCCGAGCTCCATCGAGAGCACGCCGAGGTCACGCAGGATCGCGATCGAACCGGGGTCGATCTTGAAGGCGATGTCGAGGTCCGCGAGAGCCTTCTCCTTGTCGCCTTCGGCGAGGTACGCCTTGGCGAGCCGGTGATGGATCGTCGCGAGCTCCTTCGAGCGACGGCCGCCGTAGGACTCGACGATCTTCTGCAGAACCTCGGCAGCCTGCTTGCCGCGGCCGGAGGCGCTGTAGGCGTCGCAGAGCGCGAGGAGCAGCTCGCGGTCGCCGGCGGCGAGCTCCGAAGCCTTGACGAGGAGGTCCGCCGCGGCGCCCGGATCGCTCCGCTTGCCAAGGTGGATCTCGGCGGCCTTTCGGTAGAGCTGCACCTTCTGGGTCGACTCGGTCGCGGCATCGGCGTCGCCCTTGATGAGGTCGGCGAGCTCGGCCCACGCCTGCTGCTTTTCGTAGAGGGCGTGCAGCTTCTTGCGGATGTCCGCGGCGCGCTCGTCGGCCTTGAGGCCGATTTCGAGGACACGACGGACAGCCGCCTCGTCCTTGAGCGCCGTGTACAGATCCGCGAGGCGAAGCGCGGTCTTGACGGCCTCTTCACCGCTGGCGGAGGAGAGGACCGTCTCGAGCGCCTTGGCCGCCTCGGCCTTGTCGCCCTTCTTCTCGTAGAGGCGCGCGAGCGAGAGCAACGCGCCCTTGTGGCTCGCGTCGCGCTCGAGCACGGCCTTGTACGTCTCGATGGCCTTCGGGACGTTGTTCAGGCGGTTCTCGAAGACCTCACCGAGGCGCACGCTGTAGACGAGCTCCGCGGAGAGATCCCCACGCTCCTTGGCGAGGTCGATCTGCGTGTTGAGGAGCTCGGCGAGCTCGTCGTCGCGGCCCGTCTTCTCGAGGAGCTGCGAAAGGAGGAGCGTGGCCTTCTCGTGCGTGCGTTCCTCGTCGAGGATCGCCCGGAGGTGCTCCATCGCCTCGCTCGTCGCGTCGAGCTTGTCGATGCAGATCTGGGCGCTCTCGAGGCGGAGCGTGGCGCGAGCCGCCGGCGTCTCCGCGAGGTCCACGAGCCGCGAGAGGACGTTGAGCAGCTCCTTGTGTTTGCCGGCCTTCGCATAAAGCTCGCGGAGCGCGTCGGAGGCCTTCGCGTCGTTGGGCTCGTCCTCGAAGATCTGGCTGTAGAGCTCGAGGGCCTTCTTGTCGTCCGAGAGCTTCTCGCGAGCGACGGACGCCGCGCGGTGCTTGAGGTCGCGGATCTTCTCGCCCTCGGCCGCGAGCTCGGCCTGGCGCACGAGGAGATCAAAGACCTCCTTCGCGTCGCCGGCCTTGTCGCGGACCTTGGTGAGCTCCGCGAGCGCCCACGCGTCGTTGTCGTCGGCCTTGATCATGTCGCGGAGGATCGCCTCGGTGAGCGCGTCGTCCGTGAGAACACCCTCGGCCAGGCCCTTGGCCTCGCGGCGAAGGTCGGAGGCGAGGTGGCCGAGGCCGTCGAGCGCGGCGAGGCGGCGCAGCGTGCCCACGAGGTCACGCTCGCGTCCGGTGACGCGCTGCAGGCCCTCGATGTTGCGCAGGATCGTCTCGCTCGTCGGATCGTGCTTCAACGCCTGTTCGAGCGCGCGTTCAGAAGCCGCGCTGTCGGCGAGCTTGTCCTTGCGCCACTCGGCGAGGCGCATCCACAGGTCGCGCGCCGCGTCGGTCGAGATGTCGCTCTTCTCGGACACGGCCTTCTCGAGCGCGTCCGCGGCGCTCGCCCACCCGCCCGTGATCGGGGCGAGGCGTTCGAGCTCGGCGAGCACGTCGACGTCGGCCGGGTCGTCGGAGAGCGCAGCTTCGAGAGCGCCCTGCGCCGCCTTCGCATCACCACCACGATCCTCGAGGACCTTGGCGAGATCGAGGCGGAGACGCACGCGCTCCGTGGGAGTTCCAACGAACCCGATGCGCTTCTCGAAGAGCTTCGCGAGCGCGCCGTGATCGCCCTGCGACTTGTAGACGTTTTCGAGGGCCTCAGCGGCCTCCTCGAAGAGCGACCGCTCGTCGGTGAGCTTCTCCAGCGCCGCGCGCGAGGGCCCATGATCGGG
>JANMGF010000288.1:0-3946 GCA_031374535.1 Polyangium sp. (in: bacteria) | reverse complement strand
CTTGAGATCGCGGTGCACGAGCCCTCGCGCGTGCGCCTTCGCCAGCGCGCGTGCGAGGTCCTTCGCGAACCGCCGCGCCTCCTCCAGCGGCAGCGCGGAGTCCGTCTTCGGCCTCGCGTCGAGCTGCTCGCGCAGCGTCGTTCCCCGCAGCCGCTCCATCGCGATGAACGCCCGCCCCTGATCTTCGCCCACGTCGTAGATCGCCACCACGCCTGCGTGCCCGAGCCCTGCCGACGCGCGCGCCTCCCGCAAGAGCCGCCTCTTTCGCTCCTCGTCCTCCGCCAGCAACACCTTCAGCGCGACCTCGCGCCCCAGCGTCGGGTCCGTCGCGGCGAACACCACGCCCATGCCCCCGCGCCCGATCTCCTCGCGCACCACGAACCGCCCCACGCGTTCGCCTGGGCGCGGCAAGCTCGAAGCCTCGCGCGGCGCCTCGCGCGACGGGATACGCGCGATCTTCGCGAGGAACGGATCGGGCGTGATTCCGCCGTCGTCGACGTCTTGAGGCTCTTCGCCCGTGCGTCCTGACAAGGGCTCGCCTGGCATGGACGGGCGCGAGTGTACTCCGGCGGCGGCGCGCGTGTGCAGACCCCTTCCCAAGGGACGGTCGGCCGGGCAAGATGCGTTGCCCGCGCGCCGCCTCGTGGCTCGTCGGCCTCGTATGGACGCGGAAAAACGGCGCACGATCGACGCGGACATCCGCGGCCTCGCCGAGAGCGGGGACATCGGCGCTGCCACGTCCGTCGCCCTCCGCGCTTATGGCCCCGAGATCTTCGAGTTCGTCGCGGCGCTCCACCGCAACGAGACCGACGCCTCCGAGGTCTTCTCCCTTTTCGCCGAGAAGCTCTGGAAAAGCCTCCCGAGCTTTCGCTGGGACGCCTCCTTCCGCACCTGGGCGTACGCCGTGGCGCGCACCACTTCCCTCGATTTCCGTCGCGCCGAGAAGCGCCGCGCCGCGCGTGTCGTGCCCTTGCCCGAGGGCTCTGCTCTTTCGGCGATCGAGGCCGACGTGCGTACCGTCACGCGCTCGTATCTCCGCACCGAAAGCCGCGATCGTTTCGCCGAGCTCCGGTCACGCCTCCCGCCCGAGGAGCAGGAGCTCCTCATGCTTCGCGTCGATCGCCAGCTCTCCTGGGATGACCTCGCCGTCGTGCTCCACGGCGAGGACGCCCCGCCGCTCCGGGCGGACGAGAAAAAACGCGCCGCCGCCCGCCTCCGCAAGCGTTTCCAGCACCTCAAGGAAAAGCTCTACGAGATGGGGCGACGCGAGGGGCTCGTGGGCGACGAGGGCTGAAAAATCCCTTTCGCGGGGCCCCTTCGCCTGCTATCGCACGCGTCGAGATGAGCCGCATCTACCGCACCCTTCCTCCTCCTGGCACGGCGCTCGGCATTGCATTTTCCGGGGGCCTCGACACACGCACCGCCGTCGCGTGGCTGTCCCGTCAGGGCCTACAAGTTCATTGTTATACGGCCGATCTCGGCCAGCCGGACGAGAAGAGCCCGGCCGACATCCCGCCCATCGCGCTCACCCACGGCGCCACCCACGCGCGGCTCGTCGATTGCCGCGAGGCCCTCGCCCGCGAGGGGATCATCGCCCTCCAGTGCGGCGCGTTTCACCTCTCCACCGCCGGACGTAAATACTTCAATACCACGCCCCTCGGTCGCGCCGTCACCACGACGGCCATCGTCCGCGCCATGCGCGAGGAGGGCGTGCACGTCTTCGGCGACGGTAGCACGCACAAAGGCAACGATATCCAGCGGTTTTACCGGTACGGCGTGCTCGTCGATCCCGAGCTTCGTATCTACAAGCCCTGGCTCGACCAGAAGTTCGTCGACGCGTTCGGCGGACGCACCGAGATGGCCCAGTATCTCGATTCGATCGGCATGCCGTACCCCATGGGCACGGAGAAGGCGTACAGCACCGACGCGAACGTCCTCGGCGCCACGCACGAGGCGAAGGACCTCGAATACCTCGACAAGGGCATGACGCTCGTGAACCCCATCATGGGCGTCCCTTTCTGGCGCCCCGAGGCCACGATCGCCGAGGAAGAGGTCACGGTCGAGCTCTCGGAGGGCGTGCCCGTCGCGCTGAATGGCGCGCGATTTTCCTCCTTGTTTTCCCTCGTCGTCGCCGCCAACGAGATGGGCGGCCGGCACGGGCTCGGGATGAGTGATCAGATTGAAAACCGCGTCATCGGCGCCAAGAGCCGCGGCATTTACGAGGCGCCCGGCATGGCGCTGCTCCACATCGCCTACGAGCGACTTCTGTCTGCCACGCACAACGAGGACACGACGGACCTTTACGTCACCCTTGGCCGGCGCCTCGGCCGCCTTCTTTACGAGGGCAAATGGTACGATCCCGAGGCCATGATGTTGAAGGAGTCGCTCGCCCGCTGGGTCGCCACGCCCGTCAGCGGCCACGTCCGCCTCTCCCTCCGCCGCGGCGACGATTACACGATCCTCGAGACCCACGCCGAAAAAAGCGCTTATGCGCCGGAAAAACTCTCCATGGAGAAGACCGAGGCCGCCTTCACGCCCGAGGATCGCATCGGCGCCCTGGAGATCCAGAACCTCGCCGTCTCGGACAACCGCACCCTCCTGCTCCATTATGCCGAGCGCCTCGGCCGCCTCACCGGCCCCGCGGCCTCGTCCTTCGGGGATGTCCTTGGCGAGGGGGCCGAGGGGGTCGTCACGCCGAAGCGCCTCGCCTGATCGCGCTCACGTCCCCTTCGTGCTGATGGCCCTAGGGTTCGTCCGAAGAGGGGGGGTTCGTCCGAGGAGGTTCGTCCGAGGAGGGGGTTCGTCTTGACCAGCCTCCGGTGGTGGGAGTACGCTTGTCCGCATGAAGGTTCTCCCCCTCGCGAGCACGGTTCTCCTGGCGGTTTCCCTCTCTTCGGCAGCCCACGCTGCCGACGATTCTTCCGCCCCGGCCGAAGGCATCAACATCCCGCTCACGACGCTGACGTCGGATCGGGCTCGAGCCCTCTTCTTCCCCCCCGTGATGAAGCTCCTCCAGGAAGCGCAGGCGGTCGAGAAGGCAGGCCGAATGCAGGAGGCGATTGACAAGTACCAGGACGCCTACGACCTCTCGCCCCTCGGCGATGTGCAGACGGAGCTGGCGTTCGCCCAGGCGCGCGCTGGGCTCTTCTTGCCGGCGGCTCGTCACCTGCACGAGATCCTCCAGATGGGGAGCGTCCGGCTCCGCACGGTGCACACGCTGGAAGAGGTCCGTGAGGTCTTCGCGCAAGTGCGACAGCACGTTGGGACGATCGCCCTCAGCGTCAACGTGCCGGACACGCGCATCACCATCGACGGCGAATTCGTGAGCGAGTGGCCCTATTCTGAGGAGGTCTACGTCGAGCCTGGGATGCATGCCGTCAAAGGAATGCGAGATGGATACTGGATGAACCAGTCGTTCATTTCCCTGAAGGCGGGAGAGCGCAAGACCCTATCCATTGCGATGCAGCACCGCGTCCATTCCCAGATCATCGGGCTCGAGAAGCCGATCACGATGAACATCAACATGCGAGGGTACGAGAAGGATCCCAAAGGCGACAAGGTCACGTGGCCGAAGTCCCTCATGATCGCCAGCTCCGTGGGTCTCGCGCTGGGGCTCGGGGGTCTGGTGACGGGCCTCGTCCTTAGCCGTGATGAGGAAGCGCAAAACTCCGGAGTGTGGACGGGTGTGGCTGTAGGTGGCGGGATCATCGGAGCCCTGTCCGTGGGTGGACTCGGAATCGGTATCGCGAGCCGGCCCGACCCGACCGCCCCCGCCGTCTACATCACGCCTCAGATTGCTCGGGATGGCGGTGGCGTCTCGGTGGCCGGCTCCATGCCCTGACCTGAGTATTGGTCTCATCGCAAAGCCGCCGCGCCGGGGCGCTGCCCCGGACCCCGTGGGGGCTATCCGCCCCTCAACCCGGACCAGGGCAAGCCCTGGACTCGG
>JANMGF010000352.1:0-1928 GCA_031374535.1 Polyangium sp. (in: bacteria) | reverse complement strand
ATCAGGATGACCTCGGCTTTGCCGTCAGGCGGGTTTTGCGGGCTCGGCGCGCCGGCCTCGTCTGCGCCGAGGATATCGGCCACGGCGCAGAAACCCTCGCGTTGCAGGGTCGGCACGGCGACGGCGCCGTTCACGACCTGCGCGTCCCAGACCACCTCGAGCTGGCCGAGGCAAAATGCGCTCATGTCCCCGGCCGCGCAATCGGCGCGCTTCACCACGCCTGCGGGCGGCGTGGGGAACTTGTAGACCGTCGTGCCGACCACGATCTCCTGCTTGTTGTCCCCGACGAGGTTCGCCACGCACGAAATGGGCCCTTGCCCGTTGTTCCCATTGACCGTGATCTGCCCGGTGAACTTGTCCAGGAACACGATCTTGTTCGTCACCGGATCCAAGTCGATCGTGAACACGTGTTTGCCCACGACGATCTCGGCGTATCCCTTGCCGTCGATGTTCGCGAGCGTGACGGCCGGGACGTTGTGCCCCGCCGAGGGCCACGCATTGAGCGACGATTGCGCGATGATGTCACCTTTGTTGTCCAGGATGGCGAGGCCGCCGGTCGCGACGCCCGCGACGACCTCCGTGGGCGCCACGATCTCGGGCACGCCGTCGCCGTCGAGGTCGGCGGCCGCCAGGGATCCCGTCGAGTTCGTGATCCCCTGCGTGCTCGTCCACGCCTTGTTCAGCGGATCGCCCTCGTGCCAGACGTTCGTCCCGGCGTTCGCGAAGTAATCCTTGCCCTTGTTCGGCCCGCCGCCGTGGATCGCGCGGACCACGCCGTCCTCGTCGGCCGAGGTCCCGTGGTACGTGGTGAACACGATCTCCGGGAAATCGAGCTCGTTGATGAGGCCGTCGCCATTGTCGTCGTCGAGGTTCACGACGAGGGGCGTCATGCTCACCTGCGCCGATTGCGGGAATGGCGCATTGACGGCCACGTTGTTGGGCACGGTGCCGGTGCCGCCCCACTGGATCTCCTTCTGCGGCAAGACCTCCGCGAAAGGAACGGGCGGCAGCGTGCAGGTCGCGGGTTTGCCCGTCCCGATGCATTGGCCGACCTCGCAGGCCGTGTCCGCGGGGCAATCCCAGTCGTCCTCGCAGGGGCAGGCGGCCTCTCCCATGCCGCTGTCGGTGCACATGCTCGGGAAATACGAGGTGCTGCCGCAGGTGAACTGCGACGCGGTGCCGGCGCCATTGGCGTTGCAGACGAGGAGCTCGTTGCCCATGCAGCTCGACGACCCGGGGGCGCAGGCGTCGTCCACGCAGATCGTGCCATTGCAGTACTGGCTCGACGGGCACTCTACGTCCATCGCGCAGGAGATGTCCTTGCAGATCGCGCCGCCGCCCGGCGTCGTCTCGCAGATCTCGGTGGCCCCGCAATTGAGCATGGCGCAGTCGTTGTTGACGCAGCCGGGCATGCCGTCGGGCAACACCTCGCAGTGCTGATCGGGCTCACACTGGATGCCGACGCACTTGTCCGTGCTTCCGCCGCCGGAGCCGCCCGAGCCCGGGCCCGCGAGGATGATGCCCCCCTCGCCGCCGTCGCCGCCGACGCCGCCGATGCCGCCCGCGCCGCCGGTGCCGGGTCCAGTGGGGGTTCCTGAAGAGGTTGGCTGCTCGCCTCCGCCGCCACAGGCGGCCGCGAAGACGGCGAGCAGCGGGAGTGCCGTCAAGAGAAAGGGGGAACGTCGCATGACCGAAGACGGTATCGCAACGCGGAGGCGCCGGAAATGAGGAAACGGCGGTGGGCTCCGCGACGCAACTCGATTGGCATGAAGCGCTTGCGTTCATCCGCCCGACGGAACGAAGATGCGGGACACCCCTCGACCGTGCGGTTCTCCCTGAAAAACCTGTTTCCCCTCGCGCGCGCGCTCCTTTGCACGGCCGCGCTCTTCGCCTGCCGTGATTCTTCCCCCAGAGCGGATGCGGCCCCC
>JANMGF010000148.1:0-4203 GCA_031374535.1 Polyangium sp. (in: bacteria) | reverse complement strand
CGATCGTCGCGGTGCGGAGCGAGATCCTCTGCACGAAGCGGCTGAACGAGGGGTTTGCCGCGGGGAAAAACCGGTTCGTCATGGATCTGCACGCGATGGAGCAGCTCATCCTTTCGATGCGCGGGATGGCTGGACAGGACGTGCAAGCGGTCTGCGGGAAGGTCGGCGGGTTCGGGAAGTACAGCGGCGCGTTCGGGCCGCTCGGAGGGCGGATGCACGCGGTGCTCGAGGAGTCACGGGCCCGGAGCGCGTACCGATTTCCAGGGGTCGGGGAGATCGCGTTCGTGCGGGATGGCGACGCGACGGATCTGCTCGTCGCGCTCGCGTCGATGGTGGGCAAGTGGATGCGCGAGGTCCTGATGGGCCGGATCGTTCGGCATTACCAGTCGATCGTGCCGGAGCTGCGCGGGGCGAGCGGGTACCACGATCCGGTGACGGCGGCCTTCGTGGAGGCGACGCGCATCACGCGGAAGAAGGGGCAGGTGCCGGAGGAGTGTTTCGAGCGACGAGGCGCGGCAGAGTAGGCATTGTCACGATGATTCTGCACAATCAATGCGCCGTGAAGCTTGACAATTATCGGCAATTCGTGTCTATTTTGAGTTCCGAGCATCGAAGTGGGGGGTGCATGGGTGATAGGTGAGTGCTCCTTTGAGTCGGAAGAAAATCCTGGTCGTTGACGACGATCTGATTTCTCTCGCGGTCACGCAGGCCTGGTTGAAAATGGCCGGCTATGAGGTGATCGCGCGGGACAGCTCCCTCGGGACCACTGCGGCCATCAAGCAGGAGCGCCCCGATTTCGTCCTCCTGGACGTCAACATGCCGGGCCTCAACGGCGACGCCCTGGCGACGCTCCTCATGGGCAAGGACAGCGTGAACGCTCCTGGAATCGTGCTTTTCTCCAGCGACGACGTGCACGAGACCCGCGCCCGCGCGAAAAAAGCCGGCGCCCTGGGCGGGGTCCAGAAGGGCACCGATCGGCGGCAGTTCATCGCGGATCTCGAGGACTGCTTCGCTGCACGACCGCCCCGCGGATAGGCCGCGGGCAGCTCGAGAGGTGCATGTGGCGCGGAGCATACCGGCCGTCGACGTTGGTCTCTCGCAGCGCGCGCGTGTTGTGTTCACGATGGCCTCCGTCGCTGCGTTGCTCGTGCTCGTGGGATGGGTCTTCTGGGAGCAGGACGTACGTTACATGCTGTCGACGCCGCGGCCGGAAGGGCTCGTACAGCCGCCCGTAGGCGCGGCCCTCCCCGTCGACACGTGGCTCGCCCGCGCAGGTTTGTCCGCGAACGGGCGGCCGGTGCACCTGCACGTCTTCAACCCCGATTGCCCGTGCAGCCGCTTCAACGCGGATCACGTCCGTGCGCTGGTCCAGACGTACGGCGACCGCGTTCAGTTCGTCGGCCTCGTGCAGGCCAGCCGAGACCCCGAGGAGGCCAAGGACGCGATGGACGCGGCGGCGGCCTTCCACCTCGGGATGCCGCTCTGGCTCGACGAAGGAGGCGCCATGGCCCACGCAGCGGGCGTCTACGCGACGCCGCAGGCCGTGCTCGTCGGCGCGGACGGCGCGCTCGTCTACAGGGGCAATTACAACGAGTCGCGTTACCACGTCGACCCACGCACGGAGTTCGCGCGGCTCGCGCTGGAGTCGCTCGTGGGTCGTAGGGGCACGTTCGCCGATCCCGAAACGCCGGCCTACGGATGCGCGTTGCCCTCCGCGCCCCACGCGTCGATCACGCAGACGCCCCGGAGGACCCCTTGACCGCCTCGGTGTCCCTCGTGCCGGCGACTCGTCCCACACGCAAAAGCTTCGCGGACTTCGTGGCCGATCCGGCGCGCGTCGACGCCGTGATGGCCGATGTCTACGGGCGCGGTGACCGCTTCGTCCTGCGGCTCGTCATGTTCCACGCGGCGCTGACCGCGCTCTTCGCGACGATCTACAAAACCTGGCTCGTCTCGGCCGTGGTCGGCGGCGCCGCCGTCGCCATGTTCGTCCTGTCGTGGAAGCTCCTGCCGCGCCACCGCGTGACACGCGTCGTCGCCGGCATCGCGCTCCAGACGTTCGTCGCGCTGCACATCTTCCAGGCGCACGGGCTCGCGGAGATGCACTTCTTCTTCTTCACGAGCTTCACCGCGATGGTCGTCTACCAGGACGGCCCGTCCATGTGGCCAGGCACGTTCCTCATCATCGGGCAGCACATCCTCTTCGCGGTGATGCACAACCTGGGCGCGAAGCTCTACTTCTTCGAGGACCCGTACATCAGCGCCCTCAAGCTGACGTTCCACTTCGGCATCGCCATCTTTCACGTGGCCATGTGCAACTTCTGGGCGCATGCGCTGAGGCTCCGCACGCAGGAGGACGCGTACCAGCGAAAGGAGCTCACGGCAGCGTGGAACGACGCGCTCCAGAAGCAGGCCGAGATCGAGGAAGCACGTCAACAGGCCGAGGCGGCCACGCAGGTCAAAGGGGATTTTCTCGCGGTGGTCAGCCACGAGATCCGTACGCCCTTGAACGGAATCCTCGGGATGGCCGACGCGCTCAGCCGGGCGCCGCTCACCATGCGGCAGTACGAGCAGGTCGACAGCCTGAAGCTCTGCGCCGAGAACCTGCTCGTCATCATCAACGACCTCCTCGACCTGTCGAAAATCGAGGCGGGCAAGATGGAGATCGCGGCGGAGCCGTTCGACGTGCGGTCCACGGTGGACGAGGTGCTCGCCGTCTGCGCGGGTCGAGCGGCGCACAAGAACCTGGAGTTCGTCGCGCACTACGGGCCAGAGCTGCCGGCGCGGCTCGTCGGCGACGCCACGCGGTTTCGCCAGGCGCTCACGAACCTGGTCGCCAACGCGGTGAAGTTCACCTCGTCCGGCGGGGTGGAAGTTCGCATGCGCGAGGAGGCCGACCGCGACAGCGCGAAGGTCGTACGTTTCGACGTGATCGACACGGGCGTGGGGATCCCGAAGGAGATGCTTTCGCGTCTGTTCGAGCCGTTCGAGCAGGCGGATGCGTCGATCTCACGACGATTCGGCGGCACGGGCCTCGGGCTCACCATCACGCGAAGGCTCGTGGAGGCGATGGGCGGCGAGATCAGCGTGGAGAGCGAGCTCGGCGCCGGAAGCCGGTTCTCGTTCTCGATCCCGTGCGTGCCCGCGCCGCCCGCCCAAGACGACCCGAGCCTCCGCGGGCGCGCTGTTCTCGTGGTCAGCCCGCACGCGCCCACACGCGCCGCCGCGCTGGCGATGCTCCGGAGCGTGGACGCCGAGGCGCACGACGCAGACGGCACGACGGCGCTGCCGAGCACGCACTTCGATGCTTGTTTGCTCGACACCTCGCTCGCGCTGCCGACGCTCTCGGAGCTCACCGCCTCGCTCGCCACGCGACAGGTGCCGGTGGTGCTCCTGGAGCGGCCGGGCGGCGCGCTTCCAAAATCTCTACAGCACCTGCCGAGCATCGCGTGGCCGATGCGGCACACGCTGCTCATTTCGGCGATTTTGTCGCTCACGACGAGGACCGTGCTGGGCCCGCCGGGGAAACGTTCGAGGGAGACCGAGTGGAAGGCCAAACGCCCGTACCGCGTGCTCCTCGTCGAGGACAACGCCATCAACCAGGAGGTCGCGCGCATGATGCTGGAGGATTTCGGGCTCTCCGTGGTGATCCAGAGCAACGGGCGGGAGGCGCTGGAGGCGCTGCAACTCGCGCGCTTCGATGTCGTGCTGATGGATTGTCAAATGCCCGAGATGGACGGGCTCACCGCGACGCGCCTCCACCGCGAGCGCGAGGCACGGGAAGGCAAGGGCGCGCGGCTGCCCATCGTCGCGCTCACCGCGCAGGCGATGGCGGGGGACAAACAGCGCTGCCACGACGCGGGCATGGACGGTTATCTCGCGAAGCCCATCGGCCGGAAGGAGCTCGGGCAGTTGCTCGCGCAGACGCTGGAGCAAGCGCCTTCGGCCGCAGGCGAGGCGAATCCGCCGCGTCCCGATCCGGAGGCGACGGCAGGGGTGGGAGCGGAGGAGGACCTGGGGCAGATGCTCACGTTCCTCCGCTCGATCGAGGAGAGTGCCGGGGCGGAGGTCGCCGAGCAAATCCGGCAGGTCGCGCTGGAGAACCTACCGATCCAGACAGGCGCCCTCGAGCGCGCCGTTCAGGATGTGGGGAACCACGACGGAAAGGCCTTGGTAGCCGCGGCCCACACGCTGAAGGGCGCG
>JANMGF010000129.1:0-7158 GCA_031374535.1 Polyangium sp. (in: bacteria) | reverse complement strand
CCCACCCCCGACGGCCCCGCCACCCGCGTGACCGCCACCTCGCCTCGGCACACGGCCTCGAACGCCTCGCCCAGCGCCGCGAGCTCTTGCTCTCGGCCGAACAGCCGCGAGGGCTTGCGGATCCGGTCCTCCCAGTCTCGCTCGGCCAGCACGAACGGCAGGGTCGTGCCCGTCTGCTCCCAGGCTTCGGCTGCTTTGTCGAGGTCGTACGCCGCGCCGTCCGCCGTCTGGTAACGAGCCTCCGGGCTCTTCTCCATCAGCCGGACCACGATGGCGCTCACCGCTTCGGGGATCCGGCGCTCCTTGGCTCGCTCGTGCGGCGGCGGCGGGGTGCGCGCGATGTGCGCGTGCATCAGCTCGGCCACGTCCGTGGTCGTGAAGGGCAGCTCCCCCGTGAGCATCTGGTAAAGCGTCGCCCCGAGGGCATAAAGGTCGACGCGCGCGTCGATCACCCGGTTCATTCGCCCCGTCTGCTCGGGGGCCATATAAGCGAGTGTCCCGGCCAACTCCTCCGCGATAGCGTGCGCGCCCACGTGTTGGACACGCTGCGTCGCGATACCGAAATCGATGAGCCTTGCTTCGGTGCGCTCGGCGTTGACCAGGATGTTTTGGGGCTTGACATCGCGATGGATGATCCCACGTCGATGTACCTCCCCGAGTGCCCGCGCCACCACGGCGCCGAGCCGGAGCGCCGCGCCGACGGGCAAAGGGCCTTTTTTGAGCGCCTCGTCGAGCGACGATTCCCCCCAGCGCTCCATGACGAGCATGAGCCCCTGGGCGCACGGATCGAGGCCAATCACGCGGATGACGCCCGGCGCGGCGAGCTCGCGCAAAATCGCGTGTTCGTGCTCGAGCCGCGCCAGCACCTCCGGCGTCGGCGCCTCCCCGCGCGGCATTTTCAGCGCCACCTTTGTCCCCGTACTCCCGTCGACCCCGCCCACGACGCGGGTGGACGAACCCGCGTGCAGAAGCTCGTTGATCAGGTACCCCATTGGTGAGAAAATAGCGCCCGAGGGTACGCGGTTGCAAAGGAACAGTTCGATGCGGTCCTCTCTCGCCCAATGCATGCGGGCATACGTCATCCCGAATTCGTGCTGGGTCCCGCAAAAAGCCGCCACGTTTCACCGTCAATCGTTTGGTATTGTCGCCGCGCATTTTCCGCCAAACTTTTGGCACCGTCTTTCAAGGATCACGCCTGCACGCGACACCATCTCCTCGGGGAAGCTCCATCCATGGCACGAGAAGAATCCGTGGTCCTCATTGCCGATGACGACCCGCACAGCATCGAGCTCATTTATAACGCGCTGAACGGCGAGCCGATCGAGCTCACCGTGGCAAACGATGGGAAAGGGACGCTCACGGCCGCCAGCGCAGGGCAGCCGGACATCATCCTCCTCGACGTGTTGATGGAGGGGATCGATGGCTTCGAGGTCTGCCGGTTGCTCAAGGCGGACGAGGCGACGCGGGATATCCCCGTCATTTTCATGACGTCGCTGACCGACGTCAGCGCCCGGGTCCAGGCATTCCGGCTGGGTGGCGTCGATTACATCGTCAAACCCTTCGAGTCCGAGGAGCTCGTGGCCCGTGTGCGGACGCAGCTCTCCCTCCGGAGCATGACGAAATCCTTGAAGGGGCAAAATGGTCGCCTCGAGCGACAGATCGCCGAGCGAATCGCCGCCGAGGCCGCGCGCGACGTGCTCACCCGGCAGATCATGGACCGCACCGAGGAGCTACGTCAGGCGAACGAGCGGCTCTCCCTCGAGCTCGTCGAGCGCGAGCGGGCCGAGCGCGCGCGCGCCGCGCTGCAGGAAGAGCTCCTCACCGCGCACCAGCAGCGCCTGCGCGAGCTATCGACCCCGCTCATTCCCATCAGCGACACGGTGATGGTCATGCCGCTCATCGGGGCGATGGATAGGGAGCGGGCGCAGCAGGTCATGGAGAGCGCGCTCGAAGGGGCCTCCCAGCGCCGCACCGAATTCGTCATTCTCGACGTCACGGGCATGCGGGAGCTCGACGCCGGGGTGGCGGACCTGCTCGTGCGCGCGGGCCATGGGCTGCGCCTGCTCGGGGCGCGGGTCATCATCACCGGTATCCGGCCGGAGGTCGCGCGCGCATTGGTGGAGCTCGGCGCCTCGCTCGATACGATCGTGACGAAGGCGACGCTCCAGGACGGCGTCGCGCACGCAATGCGGGTCTCCGGGGGGAAGCACGGCGTGGCTTTCCGGGCGCGTACGAACTGAGCGGGACGAGGCTGGCGAACGCCACTGGCACAGCTCAATCCGGGTCGAAGAGCGGTCGCTTCGCGATGTAACTCGCGAGCATGTCGACGAACACGCGCGTCTTCGGCGCGACCAGCTCGCGGCTCGGGTAGACGGCGGTGATCGACACCTCGCGGGGTGTCCAGCTATCCAGGACCTGCTCGAGTCTCCCGCTCCTCAGGTCGGCGGCGACGTAGTAGCTCGGTAGGCGAACCAGCCCGATGCCGCCGAGCGCCGCCTCGCGCGCAACGGTGTAGCTCGACGTGACGAGGCGGATCTTCGGTCGAACGGACACGCGCGCGCGACCGCGTTCGAACACCCAATCCGTCGCACCACCCGAGAGCACGACGGCGTCGACGCGCTCGAGGTCCCTCGGCTTCTCTAGCTTGGCAGCGGCGCAGAGGAGCGCGGGGGCTCCCGCGTAAATGGCGCGCCCCTTGCCGAGAACGCGACCCACGAGGTTCGAATCGGTCGGTACGCCGACGCGGAGCGCCAGGTCGAACCGCTCGCGTACGAGGTCCACGCTGCGCGATGTGACATCGAGCTCGACCGACACGCCCGGGTACTTCCGCAAGAACTGGAAGACGACCGGCTTCAGCACGAGGTCGGCCAGAAGCTCGGTCGCGCTCACGCGCAGGATGCCACTCGGCTCGGTCCGCTGCGAGGCGACGACGTCGCGTGCCTCCCGCGCGAGCGCCACCGCGCGCGCCGCCCGTTCGTAGACGGCCGCTCCGACCTCGGTCAGACGCACCGCGCGCGTCGTCCGTTCAAGGAGCCGCGAATCGAGAGACCGCTCCAGCTCTTGCACACGCCGGCTGACGTGCGCCTTGCGAGCGCCCAGCGCCCGCGCCGCCGAGGAGAAGCCGCCCGCGTCCACGACGGCGACGAAGAAGCCGAGATCGTCGAGGTTCTCCAGGTGGCCTGCCATCAGGGACATTGTCCACAGGGGGTCACCATCGGCAACGACCGATTGAGTCCGCAGAGGAGACAGTCTGTCTTCATTTCGTCGACTAGCAGGACGACTGCGTCGGCGGCAGATTGGACGCGTCGCCGAAAATGACGGCGCGGAGGTGGACCATGGGTACGTCGATCAAGAACAAGGTGGCCGGCGGTGCGTACATCGGGAGCAAAGGCGCGATCGAGCATTTCAGCATGGCGCTGGCGAAGGAGCTCGGACCGCGGCAGATCACCGTCAACACGGTGCGCCCAGGTGTCACCGAGACGGATGGCCTCGTGCTCGACGCCGGCTCGATCGCCCACCTCGTACAGCAGACGCCCATGGGTCGCCTCGGCAGGCCCGCCGACATCGCCGCCGCAGTCGCCCTGCTGGCCAGCGACGATGCACACTGGATCACGGGTCAGAACGTTGCGGCGAGCGGCGGAATCGTCTGAGGCGATGACGACCCTGCCGACGCTTTTCGTGAGCCATGGGGCGACCCTTTACACCGCGTCTCGTGAGGATCCGACGCACGCATGGCTCGCTTCGCTTGCGCCGTCCATCGCATCGGCGAGCCCGCGCGCGATCGTGGTCGTGTCCGCACATCACGTCACGTCGGGTGAGTGGACGGTGACGTCGAGCGCGCGGCCCTCGTTGATGCACGATCATCCGGTGACGGACCTGCACGCGGAGCGCTTCGCGCCGCCGGGCGATCCGGCGCTCGCCCATGGGATCGTGGACGCGCTTCTGGCGGCGCATCTGCCGGCGCGGCCCGATCCGCGGCGCGGACTCGATCACGGAGCGTGGCTGCCCCTGCGGGCGATGGTGCCGAACGCCGACGTCCCGATCGTCACGCTGTCCGTGAACGCGCGTGCGTCGTTCACGGAGCACGTCGCTGCGGGGGCCGCGCTCGCGCCACTTCGACGCGAGGGTGTGCTCGTTCTCGCGAGCGGCGGCGTCACGCACAACCAGAGCGAATTTCGGCGAGGCTTCTTCCGCGCCACCGATCCGGCGAAAGGCGCCCCGGCGTGGAGTGTCGGCTTCGACGCGTGGACCGCAGAGACGCTCGCGATGGTCGACCGAGCAGCCCGGCTGGAGGCGCTCTCCACGTACGCGCAGCGCGACGACTATCGACACGCGCATCCGACACCGGAGCACTTCTGGCCGATGCTCGTCGCAGCGGGTGCAGCTGGCGCCGACGCCGGCGTGCGCGTGCACGCGGGGTTTCAGCACGGGCTGTCGATGTCGGCCTTCCTCTTCGGTGAGTTCGCCGCGCTACCCCGGCCGCGGCCTGGCCCGTTGAACGTTTGCGAGGAGGAAAAACTGGCTCCAGCTGCTGGACTCGAACCAGCGACCCGGCGGTTAACAGCCGCCTGCTCTACCAACTGAGCTAAGCTGGAATGGCGTCGAAACGGACCGCGAAGATACCCGCCGAGCGCTTCAGGTCAAGGACTTTTTTCGAGCCCACACGAGCGGTTGCCCTCCCGAGCGCCTTCTGCGAAGAAGCGCCCGTGCAAGAAGCGGCGAACGTCACGGCGGCCGAGCCCACCACGCCGAGCGCGGCGCGGACGGCGGGGCGCGGCGGGCTCGCGATCGCCTTCGCCAAGGTCTCGTTCATCGTCTTCGGCTTCGCCCAGCAGCTCCTCCTCGAGCGGCTCCTCGGGCAAGCCGGCTACGGGCAGATCTCGCGGGTCCTCGCGATCGTGGGCGTGCTCAACAACGTCGTGGTCGCGACGGCGCTCCAGGGCGTCTCCCGCGCGGTCTCGACGACGCCGGAAGAGCACCAGGCCGCGGCCTTCGCGCGCACGCTCCGGGTCCACGTGGTGCTCGCGGTCGTGCTCTCGCTCGGCTTCGCGCTCGCCGCCGGGACCATCGCGTCCGAGGTCGGCGCCCCGCACATCGCGACGCCGCTGCGCGTGGTGGCCGCGGTGGTGCTGCTGTACGGGATCTACGCGCCGCTCGTGGGCTCGCTGAACGGGCGGAGGCGTTTCCTCGACCAGGCCGGGCTCGACGTCGGGTACGGGCTCGTCCGCACGATCGGCATGGGCGCCGGGGCCTTCTTGCTCCTTCGCCTCGGCGGCAGCGGGACGCTCGGCGCCACGCTCGGGTTCGTCTCGGCCGCCGCGATCATCGTGCCCATCGCGCTCAGCCGATCGGGCGTGGGCCGCGTGAGATCGGCGGGGCCAAGCGTGCGCGAATACCTGGGATATCTCGGCCCTCTCGCGCTTGGTCAGGTCTCGCTGAACCTCCTGCTCCAGACCGATTTCCTGCTGCTCAGCCGCTTCGTGGGGGAGAGGGCGACCACGCTCGGGCTCGCCGAGACGGCCGCCGACGACCTGCTCGGCACCTACCGCGGCGTGCAGCTCTTCTCGTTTTTGCCCTACCAGCTGCTCATGTCGGTGAGCTTCGTGCTTTTTCCGATGCTGGCGCGGGCGCGGGCCGAGAAAAACGCGGCGCTGGTCGCGGATTACACGCAGGCCGGGGTGCGCATCGCGCTCGTCGTGACGGGGCTCGTCTCGGGGACGATCGCGGCGCTCGCGCCCCACGTGCTGCGTTTTGCCTACAAATCGAGCGCGATCTGGGAGCAGGGAGGTCCGGTGCTCCGGGTGCTCGCGCTGGGGATGGGCTCGTTCGCGATGCTCGGGATCACCTCGGCCGCGCTGACGGGGCTCGGGCGGGAGCGCACGAGCGCGGCCTTCAACGCGCTGGCGGTGTGTTTCGTGGCGCTCGGGTGCGTCGTGGTGACGCCTCGGCTTTCGTTCGGGCCTTCGATGCTGCTGGCGACGGCGATCTCGACGTCGGTCGCGCTCGGGCTCGTGGCGGTCGTGGCGGCGCTGTCGTTGCGGCGCGAGGCGGGGGCGTTCGTCGCGCCGCTGTCGCTCGTCCGGGTGCTCGGGTCGGCGGCGGTGACGGTGGCCCTCGGGATGCGGCTCCCGTGGCTGGGCAAACCGGCGGTGCTCGCCTTGGGGCTCGTGACCGGCGCGCTCTATCTTTCGCTTTTGGTGGTGACGGGCGAGCTTGGCAAGAAAGACCTGGCGCTCGTCCGGAAGGTCCTCGGGAAGGCCTGAAAAGGCCGAAAGACGAGAACGACGGACGAGACAAATCGTCGTCTTCGCGTATCCTTCCGCGCCGTCGAATTCCCCTCCATTCCCCACCTCGCGAGAGCGGTAAAAGAACGTGGCGCATCAGTTCATTTTCACGATGCAGGACGTCCGAAAGGTGCACCCCCCGAACAAGGAGGTGCTGAAGGGCCTTTGGCTCTCGTTTTTCCCCGGCGCGAAGATAGGCGTGCTCGGGCACAACGGGTCGGGCAAAAGCACGCTGCTGCGCATCATGGCGGGCGTCGACAAGGAGTTCCTCGGCGAAGCAAGACCCGCCGACGGCACGCGCGTGGGGTTCCTCCCGCAAGAGCCGAAGCTCGACGCGGGCCGCACCGTCCTCGAGAACGTCGAGGCCGCCGTGTTCGAGACGCGCAAGCTCATGAAGCGCTTCGAAGAGATCGGCGTGCTCCTCGGCGAGTCGCCGGACAACATGGACGCGCTGCTCGAGGAGTACGGGGTCCTGCAGGACAAGATCGACGCGTGCGGCGGCTGGGAGCTCGATCGCGTGCTCGAACGGGCGATGGACGCGCTCCGCCTGCCGCCGCCGGAGGCCCAGGTCGACCACCTGTCGGGCGGCGAGCGGCGTCGCGTCGCGCTCTGCAGGCTGCTCCTGGAGAAGCCGGATCTCTTGCTCCTCGACGAGCCGACGAACCATCTCGACGCGGAGAGCGTGGCGTGGCTCGAGCGTTTCCTCGCGGAGTACGCGGGCACGGTCGTGGCCGTGACCCACGACCGGTACTTCCTCGACAACGTGGCGGGCTGTATCCTCTAGCTCGATCGCGGCGCCGGCACCCCGTCCGCGGTCAACTACTGGGGCTGCCTCCACAACAAAAACACGCGGCTCGAGCTCGAGCAGAAGCAG
>JANMGF010000081.1:0-3091 GCA_031374535.1 Polyangium sp. (in: bacteria) | reverse complement strand
GGAAGACCACGACGATCAAGATGCTCACCGGCCTGATCGCCCCGACCGGCGGCGAGGCCTTCCTCTTCGGCGAGCGCGTGCCCTCGCCCGCGTCGCGGCGTCGCCTCGGTTTCCTCCCCGAGAACCCGTACGTCTACCCGTACCTCACGCCGCGCGAGTTCATCACGCTTTGCGGCGGCCTCTCGGGCCTCTCGGGCAAGAGCCTCGCGTCGCGCACCGAGGCCATGCTCGTGAAGGTGGGCATCGCGTACGCGGCCGATCGTCCGGTGCGTCGTCTCTCGAAGGGCATGCTCCAGCGGACGGGCCTCGCGGCGGCGCTCGTCGCGGATCCGGAGCTCTGCGTGCTCGACGAGCCCATGAGTGGCCTCGATCCCGTGGGTCGAAAGGAGGTCCGTGATCTCATCCTCGAGGAGCGCGCGGCGGGCCGGACCATCTTTTTCTCGACGCACATCCTGAGCGACGTCGAGGCGATGTGTGATCGCGTGGCGATCCTGCGCGAGGGCCGGGTCGTCGTGAGCGGCGCGCTCCGCAAGCTCCTGCGCGGCGACGTGCTCCGCACCGAGGTAACGCTCGCAGGCGCGAGCGAGGCGCTCCGCGGATCACTTTCGGAACAAGGACACGGCGTGCGGCCTCGCGCGGACGTGATCGTCGTGGAGATCGAGGGCGAGAAGCAGGTCGGGGACGTCTTGCGCGCGGCCCTCGACGGCGGCGCGCAGGTGCTCGAGGTCGTGCCGCGGCGCGAGACGCTCGAGGATCTGTTCATGCGCCAGGCGCTGTAGGGTTCAGGGGCGCTCCCGCAACCTGCTCAATGCGGCAGAGGCTCTCGGAGATCGCATCCCGCGCCCACCACGTGCACCTCGTCCTTTTTCAGCACCGTCTTGACCCGACCCGGTCCTGACCCCTCTTCCGCGGGCGTCGTCTCTTCGATCGTGAGCGGGATAATGGGCACGTCGACGTTGAGGAATATCGTCTTTCGTGTGTAGCTGTGGATTGTGCAGCCCCTGTTCCCCGGGTCGACGTCTGACCCGCGAATGTACAGATCCAGATCGACGATCACCCGTGTCATCCCGTCCGTCTCGAGCGCGACCGACGGCACCCCGCCGAGGCATAGGCCTACGTTCGGCTCGGCGACCGCGAGGAAAACCGCGAGCTTGCCGTCCGATTGCCTGGCGACCACGTGCCAGACGCCCACCGAGCCCGTCGAATCTCGCAGCTCGAGGATCCACGCTTTCCCCGCGCCGTCGGGTTTGCCCGTGAGCAATTTGCGAATTTGCGCGTCGGACGTGCCGGGCTTCAGGTCGTCCAAGGAGGATTGGCCAAAACGTTGCACCGAGTCCGCCTGCACAAATTCATAGACGTCCTTCCAGGAGTCGGCGACCGCACCTTCAATGCCCGGGCGCTCGACCGTGACCGGGCAATGGGTTTCGTCCTTCTTGGGCTCCCCAGGCGCGGAGGCGCTGGCTGTCGGAGCCGCCGTGACAGCGGGCGGGCTCGATGCGATCGATACGCTCGCGGGGACCTGCGGGGCCGGTTCGGACGAGGTGCACGTGCAGGCGTCGAGCAGGGGGAGGGCGGCGAGGGCGACGACAACGCAGGCGGACGAGGGACGCATGGGGCGCGAAGAATAACCGCGCGGATACGGACCCGCATCCCCGTTCATCGTGCGCCTGGCCCGCGCGCCCGCCCGGTCGAAGCTCGCCTTCGGGTCGTCGGGCTCGGACGGCGCCGAGCCTACGCGGGAAAACCTTGCGCCCGCGCCCGCGCCGCCGGTTATGCCCTGACGATCCACCCCGGGTCCGAGCGATCGGGCCGCGGTGGCATCGTGGGGACCCTCGCGTCCGATCGCGCGGGCTTCGGGGGGATGCGCGTCATCCCCGATGCCCGATCGATGGGGCTTGGGCGGCAAGACCATCCTGTCGGTGTGCGATCGGTCGGGGGAGGGCGGGGTCCTCCCGCATCATAGCCCCACCTCATCAAAGGAAGGGCCCCCCGAGTTACGGGCGGCCTCGGATCTCGAGCGCTTGGATCTCGGCCACGGTGCGCATGGGGAAACGCTCGGCGAAGTATTCGTACTCGTGGAGCGGGTTGTAGCGGAGGCCTCCGCCGGCCATCACGGCTCCGCGACACCCATCGATTTCGAGCAAGCGTCCGCTCGGGTCCTCACGAACCGGCCATGACATAAAGAACCCCTCGCCCGCCTTGCGGGAGGGTCGATCCCACCAACCGTGCTTCTGGACATCGCGACCCGTGTACTGGGTCGGCAGATCGAAGATCACCCGCATCAGCACGAACAGCCCCGACATCTTCGCGTCGTCGTACTCGATGTGCCCGCCATAGGCCCGGAGATAACTCTCGAGCACGGGCCGATGCACGCACCGCGGCGCGCGCGCCATCTTGATCGCCGCCGCCTTGAGGCCGCCGTAGTCGACCTGCACCGAACGGTCGAGCGTGCTCTGCCAGTCGGGGAGCAGATCCGCGAGATCGTTCGCCAAGCCGCGGATCTCGTGCCGGCTCCGCTTATAATCCCAGTTCATGCACTCGGAGGGGACCCGCGGGACGAACCCCGGCGGGTGGCAGCAAGCGGAGGCCAAAAGGCTCAAGAGGGCCACCCCGACCCCTTGCGCGACGAGGAGCCTACGTCGAAGGCTGCCTGTTCTGGGCATTGTTTTCACGGCGCCTCCCTGATCTCCAGCGCTTCGATCTCGGCCGGGGTGCGTGGAGGAAAGCGATCGTTCGTGGTCCACCGATGGTACTCCAACAGTGCGTGATAATGGAAATTTTTGGCGTGTTCTTGACAGCGATCGACTTCGATCACGCCTCGCTCGGGATACACGCGGACGGGCCATTGATGGTCAAACCTCTTCGTCTTCGCGAATGCCTCGATCACGGGGATTTGCCAACTGCTGTGAGCAGCGCTGTACGTGCGGGCATCGGAGGGCAACACGAAGAGGAGCCGCATCAGCAGGAACAACCCTGACAACTTGGGCAGCTTGGCGTGGCGAGGATATTCCCGGACCACGGCCCGCCGCACACACTCGGGCATGCCCGCCATCCTGATGGCCGCCGCCTTGAGGCCCCTATAGTCGAGGTG
>JANMGF010000044.1:0-5196 GCA_031374535.1 Polyangium sp. (in: bacteria) | reverse complement strand
CGGCGACGGCAACGGCACCGAGGACGAGTGCGAAGAGGTCACGCAGCGGACGGGCGTCGCGGGCTCGCGTTGCGACGAGTTCAAGCAGCGCTGCACCCTGCCGTATCGCCTTCGCAAGGAGGTCCCGCAGCCCTGGTACTACACGGACAAATCCGATCCGGAGTACTACGAGCCCACCGACTGGGCGACGCACGAGTGGGACGTCGCGATGCGCGGCGCCGTCATGGCTGCGCGCAACGCCGAGTGCAAGGCGACGGGCGGTGATCCCGGCGGCTGCGACGGCCAGTTCCCGATGTACCGCGGCCAGATGGACGACCACTGGGACCTCATCCAGCTCGCCCACGAGGTCGACGCCTGCCGCGTCGGCAAGACCAACGACGGCAGGAACTGCGAGGCGCTCGCCGATACGCTCGGCAATGAGCGCGGCATCGATCCGGCCGTCATCGCGGTCGCGAAGATGCCGCAGATGATCATGCTCTGCCACGCGCCGGTCCGCGAGACGGACGATCCGGCCTGCGGCCCCGCGGGTCGCTCGGTGCGCATGGGCGACCTGCGCTACCACCAGATCAACGTCATCCCGACCCCGCAGACGCCCTCGCCGTGGGGCATCATGGTCGACTCCGACGACCCGCTCACGGGCGAGAAGATCGCGGCGAGCGCGAACGTCTGGTCGGCCATCACGGATCTCTTCAGCCAGGGCATCGTCGATCAGATGCGTTATCTGAACGGCGAGCTCACGACCGAGCAGGTCACCGAAGGCACGTACGTCAAGGACTGGGCGATCGCCAGCGAGGCCTCCGGCGGCACCGGCGTGCTCCCGCAGATGACGCAGGCGGAGGTCTCGCGCCGCGTGCTCGGCTCGGCCGGCGTCATGCCGGAGAAGATGAAGGACGTCGAGAGTGGCGAGGGCTCCATCGTGATGAAGCCCGAGTACGCCGCTGCGCTCGAGAACCTCAAGCAGATGGCGAGGGACGTGCGCGCCGACGCGCAGGCACCTTCGGCCAACCGACCGATCTACGAGCAGCGCCGCTCCAGGGCGGCGGGCACGCCGGTCGAGGCCGAGCTCACGACGAAGGCGATGCAGCAGCTCGCCGGCACCGACAAGCTCCCCCTCAACGACGCGGTGATGAACTTCGCTTCGCCTCTGCGCGGCAACCACCCGCAGATGCAACGCGACATCGCGAAGATGAAGGAGCTCGCCCTCGCCGACCGCGGCATGTGCATCCTGCAGGCGAATTTTCCCTCGCCGGTCGGGCTCACCTCGCTCGACAAGGCGATCCAGGCGAAGTTCAAGGACGCCATCAATCCGCGCACGGGCGCGCCGTACGGCACGTTCGCCGATCCGATGGCGAACACGAAGGATGACCAGCAGGACCGCGCCGAGGCGATCCGCAGGTGGATCGCGCAGAAGGCGCACTACTCGGTCATGGCGCACGAGATGGGTCACTCCATCGGCCTTCGCCACAACTTCGTGAGCTCGTCGGACGCCTGGGGCTTCCGCCCGCAGTACTGGCAGCTCCGTTCGAAGAACGGCAAGGTCACGGCGGCCTGCGCCGACCTCAAGACCGAGGCCGAGTCCGAGAACTGCCTCGGGCCGCGTTACTTCGATCAGGTCACCGAGAACGAGCGTGACCAGCTCATCGGCATGTTCATGCACCAGTCGGTCATGGAGTACGCCGGTGAGATCACGCAGGACTTCATCGGCCTCTCCGCGTACGACTTCGCCGCGACGCGCATGTTCTACGGCCAGACCGTGGCCGTGCATGCCGACACGGACATGAACGCCGACAAACCGCTCGGCCGCGCCGCGCTCGACAAGATGGACGGCTTCGGCGGCATCATCGGCTACCAGTACACGTCGAACGGCAGCGCCGGCATCCACTACGCGCAGCTCCAGGCGCGGTGGAAGATGCTCGACGCCAACAGCTGCACCTCGCTCAGCGAGGAGCAGGTCCAGCGTCTGCGTCCGGCCGACTGGGACGATGCGCGCCTCGGCAAGTGGGACCCGCTGCTCGACGGCCTCATCGTGAAGGTCAACGGCGAGTACTCGAAGTGCAAGACGCGCAAGGTCGACTACCAGCCCTGGCAGGCGATGCGCGACAACGGCCAGGACTTCGCCAAACGCTACAGCTCGATCGACGCGCTGAAGCGCACCCGCGTTCCTTACGGCTTCGCCACGGATCGCTGGGCGGATCTCGGCAACGTCGCCGTCTACCGCCATGACAACGGCGCGGACGTCTACGAGCTCTTCAACTTCTTCATCACGCAGCAAGAAGTCGGGCACATCTTCGACAACTACCGCCGCAACCGGCAGAGCTTCAGCGTCCGGAGCGCCTCCGGTCGCACGCTCGAGCGGTACAACACGAAGATGCGCGACGCGGCCAAGGGCCTCGGCTTGCTCGTGAACATCTACCGGGACTTCGCCCTCGAGGCGGGCTTCGACTTCACCTCGGAGTGGCCCTCGATCGCGAAGTCGCAGTTCCAGGACAACATCCTGGCCTCCAGCCTCGCGTTTGATCACTTCGCCCGTCAGGTCGCTCGTCCGCAGCCCGGCGAGCACCACAAGGTCAACGGCGACGTCGTCGTTCGCTCGACCGACGACATCTACTCGCAGCCTGGGATCACGGTCCTCGTCGTGCCGAACGGCGCGACCGGGTTCCGCTCGGACAACAGCCCCGCGGGTCCGGCGTCGATCGGCATCGGCGGCAAGCCGCTCGAGAACCGCCTCGCCGACGACAAGGGCAACGACTACGACTCCGAGTACACGATCAACGCCGGGTCGTATTACGACAAGGCGTGGGCCGCGATGCTGATGACCGAGTCGGTCGACAACTTTATCAGCGCCTCTCGCCAGGACTTCCTCGACGCGCGGTACCGCTCGGTCTCGCTCGCCGACGTCTTCCCCGAGGGCTACCGCCGCTGGCTCTCGAACAACCTGACCGGCGACGACGTGTTCAAGGGCGCGTGGGTCAAGGCGCAGAACAACACCCCCATCACCGATCCGCAGAAGTTCCCGACGACGCCGCTCGGCTGGACGAGCTGGTGGCCGGCGGAGGGCCCGCAGGTCTGCTTCCCCGGCCAGGGGTCGACGGTCTGCTCGGCGGTCGGCTGGGATCCGACGGTCTTCGAGGGCGAGGCGATCAACGTCGACACCCTCCTGCCCGTCGACGGCCAGGTTGGCTTCGAGCAGCAGAAGTTCCTCATCGCCTGGACGATGAACTACCTGCCCGAGAACCAGCAGCAGTGGTGGATCAACATGCTCCGTCTCTGGGAGCAGGGCGTGGACGGCGATCCCGAGTTCGACGCTCGGATCGAGTTCCACGATCCCACGGGCAAGGTCTACATCGCCAAGACCTTCGGCACCGAGACGCTCTTCGACACGGATCCGGTCGCCCCCGGACCGCAGGGCAAGTACGCGAAGACCGTGCAGAAGGGCATCTCGGCGCGCGTGCTCCAGTACGCGAACGAGCTGCTCCAGCAGGCGTACGTGGTCGACGAGGTCGACTTCGACAACGACGGCAAGGTCGACTGGTACAAGGCGCGGATCAACGACGACCCGACGTCGCCGAACCAGGGCGCGCCGCTCGTGAAGTTCGACTCCACGATCCAGTCGTCGGCGGCCCGTTGCGACGCCAACGACAACACGGGCTGCGCCTGCACGGCGAACCGCGCTTGCGTGAAGCTCTCGCGGTACGTCGAGGTGCCGTTCTTCATCCGTCAGTCGCTCTCGGCGTACGGCCTCGCCGATCCGTCGATGAAGGGCATCTACGACTGATCGTAGGCGCCTAGCGGCGTAAACGAAGCCGGCCACGAGGAGCGCCTCGTGGCCGGTTTCCTTTTGTCCCGCCGGTTTGTCCGCGCGAGGGCGCGTCCCCGCGGCCGCTTCAGCCCTTGCGCAGGTAGCCGGCGTTGATGAGCTTGATGACGGCCTGCGTCGTATCGAGGTCCGTCGCCTGGCTCTTGTTCAGCACGATCGCGAGGTGCCCGTGGTTGAACGCGACCTGGAAGACCTCGATCTCGGTCGGCGAAAGCTCCCGCAGCGAAGGCCCGAGCGGGTGGGGCACGATGAGCCGCGTGTCCAGATCCGGCAGCTTGTGCCGGAGCGCGTTCAGCTCGTCGAGCTGCCGCAGGCCCTCCATCAAGAGCTCCTGCACCGACAGGTTGATCGTCACCGGGAGCGTGCGCTCCTCGGGCGGGTCGAAGTCGAACGTCCCGCGCGTCCACGCGAGGATCCGGATCGCGGCCTTGAGCGGCGGCACGTCGTCCTCGTTGATCTCCGCGTACGTGACGATGCCTCGGTGCAGGAAGATTTTTCCGACATCGTCATCCGACGTGATCACCAGCACGCCGCTTTTCTTCGACGATCCGAGCAGCTGCAGGAGGTCGGGCAGCGGGATCTCCTCGATCGCGCCGGACATCGAGCGTGCGGGGCCTCGGGGCGCCATCGAGGGGCGCGGCGGCTCCATCTTGCGGCGCGAGGCGGCGGCCGTATCGGCCGAGACGACCTTGAGGATGCTCGTGCCGATGAGCACGCGGTCGCCTTCCTTCAGCGCGCTCTTCTGGATCTTCTCGCCGTTCACGAACGTACCGTTCGTCGAGCCCAGATCCTCGATGGTGAGCTCCGCGCTCGCGAGCATGAAGCGCGCGTGCCTGCGCGAGACCATCTCCTCGACGAGGACGATGCCCGCGTCGCTCGCGCGTCCGACGACGAGCTCCTGCGCGTCCTGCAGCGGGATCTCGCCACCCTGGTACTTTCCCGAGATGAAGCGCAGAACGAGCCGCGACGGAGACGTCATGAGTGGAGCTTGTTCCATGTACGTGGGAACCGAGCAGGAGCTTCTGCCACGCTCGGTCCGACATTGTGCATCGTGAGTCCCTTGGGGTCATCCATCAAAACAGCGGCGCCAAGGCCCGCGATGACGCGTGACGTAGCGCGCCTTGGAGGGTATTTCATCCGAGAGAACGCTCAACGGTTGCGACGCCTTCGCGACGCGCGTGCAACGCCTGCGAGGCCGAGCAGCCAAGCGAAGCGGGCCGGTGAAGCGGGTGTCGTGCTGGTAGCGCATGCGCCGCCCGTGATCACGAAACCATCGGGAGGCGCCTCTCCGCCTGTACCTGCGGCGCCGCCCTCACCTGCGGTTCCACCGGAGCCCGCGGATCCGCCCGTGCCTCCCGAGCCACCAGCGCCGCCAGCGC
>JANMGF010000040.1:0-1690 GCA_031374535.1 Polyangium sp. (in: bacteria) | reverse complement strand
CGTTCGCCGAGGACTTCATGGCCATGCCCGTGATCCGCGGGCCGAAGACGGCGAGCGAGCGTTTCCCCGGCGCGGTCGATACCTACGCGATCGAAGCGATGATGCAGGATCGCAAGGCGCTCCAGGCAGGCACGTCGCATTTTCTCGGGCAGAACTTCGCCAAGGCGAGCGGCATCAAGTTCCAGACCGCGAAGGAGACCGAGGAGTACGCGTGGACGACGTCGTGGGGCGTGTCGACGCGGCTCATCGGAGGGCTGCTCATGACGCACGCCGATGACGACGGGCTGGTGCTCCCGCCGCGCCTCGCGCCCGCGCACGTGGTCATCCTGCCCGTGCTCCGTGGCGACGACACGAAGGCGAAGGTGATGGAGTACGTCGACGCGGTCGCGGCCGAGCTTCGGAGCACGAGTTACGGCGGCCGGCCGATCGAGGTCGAGGTCGACAAACGCGACCTCCGCGGCGGCGACAAGCAGTGGGAGTGGATCAAGAAGGGCGCGCCGATCCGGATCGAGATCGGGCCACGCGATGTCGACGGCAACGTGGTGATGGTGGCGCGGCGCGATCGCGGGTCGAAGGACAAGGCGACCCTCTCGCGCGCCGAGCTCGTGGCGAAGATCCCCGAGATCCTCGCCGACATCCAGGCAGGCCTCTTCGCGAAGGCCAAGAAGCACCGGGCCGAGCACACGAAACGTATCGACGACATGAAAGAGTTCGAGGCGTTTTTCACGGCGAAGAGCGAAGACAAGCCCGAGATCCACGGCGGGTTCGCGCTCGCGCACTGGTCGGGTGAGCCCGAGGTCGAGGCGCTGCTCAAGGACAACTACAAGGTCACGATCCGCTGCATCCCGCTCTCGGGGATCGATGGCGTCGCCGATGCGGCATCCCTTCAGGAGGAAGGGCGCTGCATCGTGTCCGGCAAGCCGAGCCGGCAGCGGGTGGTGTTCGCGAAGTCGTACTGAGGTTCGGCGCTCGGCCGCCGGTCCTGATAGACTCGGCCGACATGTCGCAGCTCGATGATGTCGTGGAGCGTGTCCGGGGCGATGCGGACGCGATCTATGCGTTCGTGCTTTCTCGTCGCGGCGAGCTCGTCACGAAGGGGGGGCCGCGCGAGATCCCCGAGGGGGCGCGGCTCGCGCTCGTCGCGGCGGCGGACGTCGTGGCGGGCACGGATCGGGTCGTCCTGGTCCGCCTCGCGCACGGCGAGCTCGTGCCGCGGGCCGGGACGCTTTCGCTCGATTGCCACGTGGGCGTCGCGGCAAACCGGGCCGTGCTTTGCCTGGTCGTCCGGGGCGGCGCGGAGGCGCGGCGGGTCACGAACGCGTTGCGGATTGGCCTCCGCGCGATCGAGCCCATGATCAACCGCGCGGCCGAGAAGATCTCGAGGGCAGGCGAGCTGCCCATGCCCGTGCCCGCGTCGAGCGGCAAGTCGCGGCGCCTCAAGGACACCGGGCCGCAGATCTCGGTCGAGCCCGCGCGGAGGCTCGGGTCCGCGACGATCCAGGCGATCGAAAAAGAGATCAAAGAGGCGGGGCCCCACGTGCCGATGCCGCACATCCCGCGGGAGGTTCTGCGGACGACGTTGCCGTACAGGAGCACGCAGGCCGCGCCTCCGCCTCCACCTCCATCGGGGCGGGTGCGTCGCAAGCCGGAGGCGGATCCGACGCCGCCGCCGGATCCGGCCGTGAAGGAG
>JANMGF010001657.1:0-6993 GCA_031374535.1 Polyangium sp. (in: bacteria) | reverse complement strand
ATGCTTGCGCGTCGTGGTGCTGTCGCCCTGGCGGAACCGATCGAAGACGTACGGGAGAAACTCCGCCCGAATGCCCTCGCCCGTGTCGCGGACGGTGATGCGCGCATGCTGGCCCGCGCGCCCGAGGCTGAGCTCGACCCGACCGCCGTGCGGGGTGAACTTGAGCGCGTTGGTCAGAAGGTTCCACACGATCTGCTGTACGCGGTTCGGATCACCCTCGACGAGGCAAGCGCCACGCTCGAGGATGCTCGCGAGCTCGACCGACTTCGCCGTCGCGGCCGGGCGAACCGCCTCGATCGCGGCGTTGAGGGGGCCGACGAGGTCCACCGTGCGCATCTCGAGCCGCAGCTTGCCCATGACGATCCGCGAGGCGTCGAGCAGGTCCTCGACGAGCCTGGCCTGGAGCATGGCGTTGCGCTCGATCGTGGCGAGGGCACGCTCGTGGGAGGTTCCGTTCAACGATCCGGTGCGCAGCATCCGCGTCCATCCGAGGACCGCGTTGAGGGGCGTGCGAAGCTCGTGCGAGACCGTGCCGAGGAACTCGTCCCGCATGCGCGTGGCTTCCTGCGCGTTCTGGTAGAGCCGCGCGTTCTCGAGCGCCATCGCCGCGCGGTGGGCGAGCTCCTCGGCGAAGGGCAGGTCCTTCGAGACGTATCGATCGTCGGTGCGAAAGAGCGAGAGCGTGGCGGAGGCCGTGTCGCCGACGGTCAGCGGGACGACGATGGCAGAACGTACCCGGAGCTTGGCGAAACGCGCGGCCTGCTCGGGCGAATGGACGAGGCGCTCGAGCGACGAGGCGTTGAGATCGGCGTAGATCTCCGAGGTGCGGGTGCTGAGCACGCGCGCGACGGGGCCCTCGCCCCAGCCGTCGGGAAGCTCGGCGACGCGGGCCTCCTGCGCCTGCCGCTCCATGTTCGGATCCTCGTGGGCCACGGCGACGGTGAGCGTCGTGCCGTCCTCGCAGGCGACATCGAGCATCGCGTACGTGGCCATCGTGGGGACCACGAGACGCACGATCTTCTCGAGCGTGGCGCCGTAATCGAGAGACGCGGCGAGCAGCGCGCTCGCCTCGGCCAGGAACGACGAACGCCGGGCAGCATCCTCGGCCTCCGCGCGCGCGATCTGCTCGCGGATGAGGCGCGTCCTCTCCTCCTCGGCACGCTTGCGTTCGCTGATGTCGCGACACACGCCCACGAGGAAACGCGCGCGCCCTTCCTTGTCGAACACGGGTTTGGCCGTGGTCTCGATCGGCACCGTCGTGCCGTCCTTTCGAACACAAACGAGCTCGCCGAGGAAGGCGCCCTGATCGCGGATGCCACGCAGGATGCGGGGGCCGAGGTGATCACTCGTTTCGGGATGGGCGAGAAACGCGACCGGCAGGCCGACCGCCTCACCCTCGGTGTAGCCGAAGATCTGCGTGGCCTTGCCCATCCAGCGCAGGATCGTGCCGCTGAGATCCGTCACGAGGATCGCCTCGGGCATCTGCTTCAGGATCTCGTGGGAGAGATGAACTGCCTCCTCGGCAGCGCCGGCGGAGAGCGACGCGCGATCGAGGGCGTCGGCGCAATGCTGGGCGAGCGAAAGCACGAGCCACCGCTCGTCGTCGTCGAAGGTGCGTGGCTCTTGAAACGAGAGCGCGAGGCTGCCGACGACCTGACCCTCGACGAAAAGCGGCACCGCTGCCCACGCGTGGCTGCCACGCACGAGATCGCCGAGCGGGAGCGAGGGATAACGAGAGGCAAGAGCGGCGCGCGATCGGAGCCAGATCGGCTCCTTGATCCGCACGGCCTCGGCGACGGGGGCCTCCGTCGCGATGGAGATGCGTGGGCTGTGCGCGGGGATCACCTCGGGATACCCGGCGGCGTGGACGATCTCGAGCTCGGCACCGCAGGGCGCGAGGCGGGCGATCGCGCACGCGCGGGCCCCGAGCACACGCGCGCCGTCCTCCACCACGCGCCGCGCAACCTCCATCGGCGAGACCGCACGCGAGAGCGCCGCGGTGACCTCGGCGAGACGCTTCATCTGCGCAAGCCCTCGCTCGGCCGACACGAAGGCCCGATCGCGCGCCGATCGCGCGATCGCCGCGTCGATAGCCGAGGCGCCGAGACGGACGAGCGCATCGATCATCGAGCGATCGTCCCGCGGCAGCGCATCGCGAAACGGACCCACGCCGATCGAAAGGACGCCGTGCGTGCAGTTCGAAGCGCGCAGCGGAAACACCACCTCGCGGAGCACACGCATCGCGCGCGCCCGCGGAGACGCCGCCTCGTCGTCGGGGAGGATCGTCGCGATACGCATGGATCCGCGCCGCGTCTGAGGCTTTCCGGATTCGAGGGCGGCGCGTGAGGCGCGGCTGTGGGCCTCGACATCACCGTCGGGGCTACACACGTCCCAGAGGCGACGCTCGTCACGGATGTCCACGTGGGCCACGGCGACGCGGCGGATCTCGCCTCGTTCGAGGAGATCGATCGTGCAGTAATCGGCGAGGTCCGGCACCACGAGCCACACGACGCGCGTGAGCACTTCCTCCAGCGTCGCCGCGCGCAGGAGCTCATCGGCCGCCCGCTCGAGGAACGAAGCGCGTCGCTTCGCACGAGCGTCGTGGAGCTCCGTCACCCCCGTTTGCGCCTGATCCCTGGCGCGCTCGGCTGTCTTCGAAGCATCCCCCATGATTGCCGCCCCGATTGCCCAGCCTAGCGATCGGGGTGGTTGCTCGCCACTGTGTCGACTCCTTGCTCTCTTGTCAGGAAGAGCCTTCCAAGGCTCCGTCGAGCGCTCGGCGCGCATCGTGCACGAGCGCCTGCACCTCGGCGCGCGTGCGCTCGCGCAGCTCCGCAACGTCCCCACCGACGTCGACGATCGGCGCGCCCACGACGATGGACGCACGCGTGCCAGGCGCGCTGCTCACGCGCGCCATGTGGTCGGCGAAGCTCTCGTCGCCGAACGACGCGGCCGCGCCGTCGTAGGCGAGTCCAACCGGGACGATCTCCGCGCCCGTACGTTGTGCGGCGAGGAAGGCGCCCGCGCGGAAAGGTCGCACCTCGTCGCCCTCGTACGTCGTGCCCTCGGGGTACACCATCACGGCACGTCCACGCTCGATCGAGGCGACCATGGCGTTGATCGCGGCCGCTCCGCTCTGCTTGTCCTTGCGGTCCACGAAGAGCGTGCCGACGCGACGCGCGGCGACGCCGATGACCGGCCAGCCCGAGAGGTCCGCGCGGCTCAGGATCGTGGCCTCGACGTACGCAAGGCAGATCGGGATATCCAGGCCGGAGCGGTGGTTCATCACGAACACGCGCCCGCGCCGGTTCGCGCCGCGGCCGCGGTAAACGTCGCCCTGCTCGACGTGGGGGCCACGCGCGATCACTTGGACCCCATACAATTTAAGCAACGCCTCGCCGTAACGTCGGATCCACGCGTGGAGTACGGCTTCCCGCTCGCCTCCGGGCGAGATGGCCGTGTCGAGCTCGAGCATGCCGTACATGCTGAACGTGAGGCCCACGAACCCGGCCGTGCGTCCGACGAACCGCCCCTTGCCCACGAGCGCGCTCATGCCCCGCTCCCCTCGCCGAGAAGACGCACGAGCACCGCGTTCACCGTCGCCGGGTCTGCGCTGCCCTTCGTCTGTTTCATGATCTGTCCGACGAAAAACCCGAGGAGCGTCGTCTTTCCTGCGCGATACGAGGCGACCTGCTTGGCGTTCGCCTCGAGCACGCCGCGCGCGATCCCTTCGATCGCCGACGCGTCGCCGAGCACCGCCATGCCCCGCTCTCGCACGACGTCCGCGGGCGCGCGATCCGTGCCCGCCACCGCGGCGTAAAGCTCCTTGGCCTGCTTGCCGCTGATCGTCCCCGCGTCGACGAGCTTCAGGATCTCGGCCACCTGCGCGGGCGTCGCGGGGAAACTCGCCGAGAGCCCCGTCGTCGTGACGTCGCGTAGCACCTCGCTCTGCACGAAGTTCGCGAGCTTCACCGCGTCGGGATACAGGGCACACGCGTCCTCGAAGAAACGCGCGATCGCGGGATGTCCGCCGAGCACGGTGGCCGCATACGGCGAGATCCCGTGCTCGGACGCCCACCGCTTGCGGGTCGCGACGGGCAGCTCGGGAAGGGCGCTGCGCGTGGCCTCGACGTACGCCTCTTCGACCACGAGCGGCGGCAAATCCGGCTCGGGAAAGTAGCGGTAGTCGGACTCGTTCTCCTTGTCGCGCAGGAGATAACTCTCCCTCTTCTCGGCGTTGTAGCCGCGCGTCTGCTGCCGGATCCGCTCGCCTCGCTCGACGAGGTTGATCTGCCTCCGGATCTCGACGTCGATCGCATCTGCTACGAACTTGAAGGAGTTGATGTTCTTGAGCTCGACGCGCGTGCCGAGCCGGCTCTCGCCCACCTTCCGGATCGACACGTTCGCGTCGCACCGGAAGCTGCCCTGCTCGAGGTTGCCGTCGTTCACGCCGATGAACATCAAGATCTCGCGCAGCCGCCGCAGGTACTCGGCCGCCTCGGGCCCCGAGCGCAGATCGGGCTCGCTCACGATCTCGATGAGCGGCGTGCCCGCGCGGTTGAGGTCCACGACGGACTCGTCGCCCACGCCGTGCAAGTTCTTCCCCGCGTCCTCCTCCATGTGGATCCGGCGGATCCCCACGCGCCGCGGCGTCCCCTCGACCTCGACATCGAGCACGCCCGAGAGCGCGAGGGGCAGGTCGTACTGGCTGATCTGGTAGCCCTTGGGCGAATCCGGGTAGAAGTAGTTCTTCCGGGAAAACACGCTCCGCGTCTGCACCGAGCAGCCGAGCGCGAGGGACGCGTGCACCGCCAGTCGCACGGCTTCGGCGTTCAGCACCGGCAGCGCGCCGGGCAGGCCGAGGCAAACGGGGCAGGTGTGCGTGTTCGGAGGGTCGCCGAAGCTCGTGGCGCAGCCGCAGAACGCCTTCGTGCGCGTGAGCAGCTGCGCGTGCACCTCGAGCCCGATCACCGGCTCGTATTCACCGTAGACGCTCATCGAGCGAGTATGGCGCGGGCTCGATCAGTGATCCATCTGCTCGCGGGAGACACCCGGATGCGAGGGATCGCCCGGCTCGTGGCGCGGGTTCTCCGTGTTGCGCGAGCCGTCCCGGCCGGTGAACTCCATGAGGAGATCCTTGCGGTAGATGAACTGCTCGCGCGAGTCATACGGCGTCGCGTGCATGCCCGTATCCATGCGGATCGCGTCGCAGGGGCAAGCTTCGACGCAGAACCCGCAGAAGATGCACCGTAGCTCGTCGATCACGAACGTCTTCGGGAAACGCTCGTAGCCGCGCCGCTCATCGCCGGGCGGGTACTCGGCGGCCTCGATGTGGATGCACTGCGCAGGGCACGCGGTGGAGCAACACAGGCACGCCACGCAGCGCGGCGAGCCGTCGTCACGCAGCGTGAGGCGATGCAACCCGCGGAAGCGCTCCGGGTAGGGGCGCTTCTCCTCCGGGTAACAGATCGTCGTGACGCCGTCGTTCAGGCCCTCGAGCACCGGATCGGGCTTCTGACCGAGCATCATCTCCTTCGTGTTCTTGAAGAAGTGACGCATGGTGATCGCCATGCCCCGGAGAAACTCGGGCAGGTAGGCCTGGACCTCCGCGGTGCGACGCGGCCGCGGGACGGCCTTGCCCTGGACGGGCGCGCCGGCCGGCTTGGTCCACGGGTTCGAGGGAGGGGTCCGCTTTGCCATCGTTCGATCCTCTCAGGCCTGCTGGGTCTCGGGCTTGACCCCGCCCATCGCGGACGCGAAACGCGCCGCGGACGAGGCGAGGAACTTCTTGCGCTCAACCGGCTCGAGCAACCCGACCACGAGCGCCACGAAGCCCGCGAGCGTGGCGACCGCGACGACGCCCTGCGTGATGTCCGCGAGGAGCTTGAGCCACGAGTCCGCCGCCGGGCCCGCGTTGCGCAGCGCGACCACGACCACGCCCGTCACCATCATGTTCGCGATGGCGAGCGGGAGCAGCTTGGTCCAGCCGAGCTTCATGACCTGGTCGTAACGGAAACGCGGCAGCGTCCAGCGGAAGAAGACCTGCACCCACGTGACGAAGATCGTCTTGCCGAAGAACGCGAGCGCCGAGATCAGGCTCACCGCGAGGTGCGTCATCTTGTACTGGAAGAGCACCGTGTCGCCGAACGCGATCGTCAGCCCATCCGCGTGCAAGAAGGGCAACGAGAAACCGCCGAAGAAGAGGGCCACGAGGAGCGCGCTCGAAAAGACGAGCTCGATGTACTCGCCCGTCATGAACATGCCCCACTTCATCCCCGAGTATTCGAGGAAGTAGCCGGCGACGATCTCGCTCTCGCCCTCGGGCTGATCGAAGGGCACGCGCTTCGTTTCGGCGCAAAGCGCTGTCAGGAACAGGACGAACCCGAGCGGCTGCACGAAGACGCCCCACGCGTTCTGGCCCTGCCACACGGCCATGTCGCTCATCCGGACGCTGCTGTAGACGAGGAAGAGGCCGACGAGCGAGAGGCCCATCGCGACCTCGTAGGAGACCATCTGGCTCGCGGCGCGAAGGCCGCCGAGCAGCGCGAACTTGTTGTCGCTCGCCCAGCCCGCGATGGCCGCGCCGACGATGCCCGTGCCGGCGATGCCGAAGACGTAGAGGATGCCGACGTTGAGGTCGATGATCTGCATCTTCACGCGGAAGCCGGTGCACACGCCGGTCGCAGGCACCGTGGCGAAGAGGCTGCCGAGATCCGAGAAGTCGAACGTGCCGTTTTTGTTGCCGTCCGCGAAGCAGAGGTCGTTGCCGAAGGGGATGACGGCCATCACGGCGAGCGCCGAGAAGACCGCCAGGATCGGCGCGAGCGCATGGAGAAGACGGTCGGCGTTCTTGGGGACGAAGTCCTCCTTCCAGACCATCTTGATCGCGTCGGCGAGCGCGTGGAGCGTGCCCGCGAGGCGCAGCGGGATCTTGCCGTCGGGCACGCGCGAGGTCGCGTAGAGGGCGACGATCAGGAAGACCGCGCCGAGCAC
>JANMGF010001656.1:0-1728 GCA_031374535.1 Polyangium sp. (in: bacteria) | reverse complement strand
GAGGAGCGGCTCGAAATCCTGGAGACGCTTCGTGTTGCCGCGGCGAGCTCCGGCGACGCCCTCGTCCATTTTGCGGTCGCGGATGCGCTCCGCCGCGCGGCTCGACGCGCGACCTCCACGGAGGTGCGCGCCGCGGCGGAGGCGGCCTTTTGCGCCGTGCCGAGCTCGGCCGATCGAAGGCTCTACGAGGCGCTCACGCAACGCTCGCCCTCGCAACGTGGCATCATCGATTTCCCGACGAGCGAGAGCCCGGGCTCCGGCGGCGACGAGCGACAAGGAGCGGAGCGCCGCTCGGCCGACGCGTGCCGGGCCGTCGTCGACGAGATGCTGGCCGAGGGGCGCCCGCCGGCCGAGATGGCCGAGAGGCTCGGTGCCGCGCTCGAAGCCCTCGCGCTCGCGGGCAAAGCCGGCTCGCCGCGTCTGCTCCTGCACGTCCTTTCCCGCATGTTCCCCGAGGCCGCCGCCGCGATCTGCGAGGTCATCATGGGCGCGCCCGAGGGCCCGCTCGGCCCGCACGTCGCCTCCTTGCTCCACGCGCTCCGCGAGGCCGCCCCTGCGCGCGCCGACGCGCTCGTCGTGGCCATCGTCTCGGGCGGCGACCCCACGCTTTGCGCCTCGCTCGCGCAGGTCTTCCATCGCTGGGTGGAGAGGCCCCTGTCCGGCGATCGCGAGGCGCTCCGGCACCTGCTCGGGCACCACGACGGCTTCGTCCGCCGCGCCGCGCTCGGCGCGCTCCGCACGCTCGCCAAGTCCTCCCCGCGTGACGCCGTGGATCTCGCCGTCGGCGTGGATCTCTCGGAGGGCCCCGAGGTCGCCGAGGCCCTCTTTGGCGCCCTCGACGCGGGCGGCCTCTTCTCCGAGGGTGCCCTCTCCGAGGAGGAAATCATCCTTTTCCTGTCGAGGCTCGGCATTGCGCGGAGCCTCGACGGTCATTCGACCATGCGATTCCTCCACCACGCGGGCAAACGTTTGCCCGAGGAGGTGGCGATGCTCCTCATCGACCGAATCGCGCGCGCCGCGTCCGGTGTGGTGGCCGGCGCCGAGGAATACGAGCCTCTGCCGCCGGAGGGCCTCTCCGCGATCCTCTCGGGCGTCTCGCGCTCACCGGAATGGCTCCCGATCCTGCGCCGCGTGCGGCACCTCGCGCGCGCTCGGATCAACTGGGTCCGTTTCCACGCCGCGCGCCTCTTCCACGACGCATCGCGTGCTTTTGCATTGCCGACGGTCGAGGTCCTCTCGGAATGGGTGCACGAGGGCGACGAAACCGAGCTCGAAGCGATCTCCGCGCTCCTCGAAGAGGCGCCCCCGTCCTTCCTCTTCGCCCACCTCGACCTTATCGCCACGCTCCTCCGCCGGGCGCACGCTGCCGGCGAGGGGTGTTTCGAGCGCGTCCGGAGCGCGCTGTTTTCGGTGGTGACCGGCCAGGCCCGCCCGCGCTCGGGCCGCGCGGATCGGAATGAATCCACCCTGCGGTCCCAGGCGCGCGAGGCCGCATCACGCCTGCCCCCGCGTTCCCCCGAGCAAACATTCTTCGAATCGGTCGCGAAGCACGCAGAGGCACTCCTCGCCGAGGAGGACGCGGGCCAGGACGACGAGCTCTTCGACCTCTAACGACGCGCCCCGGGGCTCTGCCCCGGACCCCGCGGGGGGCTGTCCGCCCCCTCGACCCCGGACCAGGGCAGGCCCTGGACCAAGGGTTGAAAAACTGCGCTCCGCGCAGTTTTTCAA
>JANMGF010001610.1:0-1587 GCA_031374535.1 Polyangium sp. (in: bacteria) | reverse complement strand
CCTGCACGGCGGCTTCGGTTTCCCACCTCTGTAGAACGCCGATACCTTGATCTTCGAGAGCACGCCTGGGCCTCTGGCGATCAACCATTTGTTCACGACCGCGACTTCGCCACAGTTGTCGACGTGCCACCCCTCGTCCTTCCGCACCCGCGCGAGGATATAAGCGAGCGCAGGATCGAGCACCCGGCCCCGGCATTCGCCATTGTTGCCGTGTTTCTCTCCATGTTCGCCCTCGGCGATTGCCGTGGCGTAGGTATTGACGTCATAACTGGCCGCCTTGACGGCGTGCTTGGCCCCTATCTTGGCCGTCCCTTCCTTGAACTTGCTTGTATTGTCCAGTTCCCTGACGATTTCGACGATGCGTGATTTCTGCGCCTTGTATCCGGCGCCGACGAGCCCGAGCTTGTTCCCGATCTTGGCAGCTTTCACGTCTCCGCCGAGCTTCAACCCCGCGAGGCCGAGATCCCTGTACGCGGTGCTCACCTGCTCTTCAAAGGGCGCGGCTGCGGGCTGCACCACCCGTCCAGGCGCCAAGGTCGCTGGATGGGGCGGGCGTGCTGCCACGCATCCGGGCGTCGCCTTGGGTTGCACGACCGTCGCCGGGTGAGGTGGACGAGCTGCTCTCTCGATGGGCGCCCCCGTCGCCCGATGAAGGGCGCGGGGCTGCGCGACGGTGGCGGCGTGCGGGGGCGTGCGACGCTCTGGAAGCGGCATTCGGGTATCGAGGATCCCACAGGGGGTTCTGCGCGGCCAAAGATGAGGAGGAGGGGGCCTCCTGCAAGGCTCGCCTGGAACCCGCCCCCTCCCCCGCCTCCGCTCCCCCCGTGCTACATCGCCCCGCAATGACCGCTGCCCCCGAAGGCCCCGCCCCCCTCGCCGAGGCCGAGGTCCGCTCGCTCGCTCGCCTCGCCAACCTCGATCTCCCCGACGCCGAGATCCACCGCTTGACCGGCGACCTCGGCCGCATCCTCGCCTACGTCCGCCAGCTCGAAGAGCTCGACGTCACGGGGATCGAGCCCACGGCGCACGTCGAGCTGGAGAAAACACCTCTCCGCGCGGACGAGCCTCACGCGAGCTTGCCCCACGAGATCGCGCTCCGGGAAGCGCCGCGCACGTCCATGGACGGGTTCGCAGTGCCGGGCTTCGTGGACGAGGATTGACGACGATGGATCCCACGGTGCTCGATCGATCGATCCCGGAGCTCGCCGACCTCGTCACGCGCGGCGAGGTCTCGGCCGAGGAAGTGACCACCGCTTGCCTCGATCGAATCACACGTCGCGACGGCGCCCTCGGGGCCTTTCTCACGGTGCAAGCCGACGATGCCCTCGAAGCCGCGCGCGCCGTGGATCAGAAGCGCGCCCGCGGCGAAGCCCTCGGACCGCTCGCCGGCGTGCCGATCGGGATCAAGGACGCGCTTTGCACGCTGGATGCGCCGACCACCGCGGGATCACGTATCCTCCTGCGCCCGCCCTCGAAAGGTGAATCGGGCGTCGATCCACGACGCGGGTTCCGCCCGCCTTACGACGCCACCGTCGTCGCACGTCTCCGCGCCGGGGACGCCGTGCTCGTCGGCAAGACGAACATGGA
>JANMGF010001602.1:0-2787 GCA_031374535.1 Polyangium sp. (in: bacteria) | reverse complement strand
GCAGCGGCCGACGATCGTCCTGTATTGAGGGCTTGACGTCGGACCGTTTTTCGGGACCGATGCGCGGCCGGAGGTGCTTTCATGCGCTGTACAGCCGCCCGCTCGACCCGCGTTGCCTCGGCCTTGTTCTTCGCCGGCGCCGCGGTGATCACGGCCAGCTCGGCCCGCGCCGACGTACCGATTTCGGTGCGCACCACGTGGTCGGGCTCCGTTGATTTTTTCGCCACCGGCGCTCCCATGGCCTCGGATGGCCCCGACGTCGATACGAACGTCGATACCCTCGTCCAGCCCGCGACCGTCTCCGTCCCCGCGACGAAGGTCCCCCCGGGAGCGACGCTGGTCCAGGCATTCCTCTACTGGGCCGGCACCATCCCCAATGCCGATTGCCTCCCGCCCGGCAAGTTCGACGCCGAGGTCGATCTCACCCCGCCCGGCGCGGTCGATCCAGCCAAGATTACCGCCGATACCTGTTATTGCTCTGACGCGCAGGCGAGCTCCTACGACGTCCAGGTATGCCGCGCCGACGTCACCTCCCTCCTCCTTGCCTCGGGCGGCAATTTTATCGGCGATTATACCGTCGATAAGTTTGCGGCCTCCATCGGCAACGGCGCCACCGACAATGCATCGTTCTCGATCGTGCTCGTCTTCCAGCACCCGTCGCTCCCTCCGCGCGACATCGCTCTCTACGACGGCATCGAGACCCTCTCCAGCTCCGACAAACCCACCGTCTCCGTCTCGCTCGGGGGCCTTTACGTGGACACGCCCGCGCAGGGCGACCTCACCTGGTACACTGTCGAGGGCGATATCGGCGGCGGCTCCCCCGGCCAGGAGCAGGTCGTGGTGAAAGGGTTTCCGGGCAGCGCCTCGCTCGTGCTCGCGGACGCCATCAATCCCGCGAACAACCCGATGAACCGGACCATCAACACGACCGAGCCCCCGCAGGTCGGGACCATCGGCGTCGATATCGATCGGTTCGACATCTCGGCCGCCCTCTCGCCCGGCGATACCGCGGTCGACATGCTCTACAGCGCGAACACCGACAAATGGTGGATCGCCTACAACATCGTGGGGATCAACGTCTTCGAGCCTGTGTTCGGCGTCAAATCCACGAAGACCGGCGTCCTCCACGTCGACGCCGACGGCAATGGTATCCCCAGCGTCGGCGATACGGTCCGCTACACGATTCACGTCGAGAATACCGGCAGCGACGCCGGCTTCGTCGATGTCGTCGACCCGATCCCGCCGGAGGCTGCCTCCTGGAACCTCGTCGATGCCGGCGGCGGCACCGTCGACCCGAAGCCAAACGAGCTCGTCGTGCTCGATATCCCGGCCGCGGTCGGCGGCTCGGCCAACGTGGTTTTCGACGTGGTCGTCGCCGATGTTCCCGATGGCACCGTGATGTCGAACGTCGCCACCTTCGACGCCACGCCCGAAGGCGACTCCGGCGAGCTCGCGGCGGCCGATCTCGTCCTTCGTCGTGACGGCGATGAAGATGGCATCTTCGACAACGACGACAATTGCCCCGCGGTGTTCAACAACGGCCAGGTCGATATCGACGTCGACGGCCTCGGCGACGCTTGCGACGCGTGCCCGAGCGATCCGCAGAACGACGCCGACGCCGATGGCGTGTGCGGCGACGTCGACAACTGCGCCGCCACGCCGAACCCCGCGCAAACCGACGGCGACACCGACGGCCTCGGCGACGCATGCGACGATTGCGTCGACGTCGACGCCGACGCCGTCTGCGCGCCCGCCGACAACTGCCCGGACGTCGCGAACCCCTCGCAAGAAGATTACGACCAGAATGGCGAGGGTGACGCCTGCGACCCCTGCGCCGACGCCGACGTCGACGGCGTTTGCGACGTCACCGACAATTGCCTCGGCCTCTTCAACCCGATGCAGGACGACGCCGACACCGACGGGGTCGGGGACAGCTGCGATAGCTGCGTGGGCCCGGACGGCGACGACGACGGCCTCTGCAACGACCTGGACAACTGCGCCGGCGTGTCGAACGCCAATCAGGCCGACATGGACGAGGACGGCGTCGGCGATGCGTGTGACGTCTGCCCGAACGACGCGGCCGACGACCTCGACAAGGACCTCGTCTGCGGCGACATCGACAATTGCCCCGAGACTGAAAACTTCTCGCAGACCGATACCGACAACGACGGCACCGGCGACGCGTGCGAGCCCCCCGTGGGCGGCCTGGATACCAGCGTGAACGAGGCCGGCGGCTGCAGCTGCCGCGTCGTCACCCCCGAAACCACCCCGGGGCCGGGCTGGCTCACCTTCTTCAGCCTCGCGTTCGGCGTCATTCTCCGCCGTCGCCGAAAGTAAAAACGCGCTAGGACGAAATACGTCCGCTCCGCCGCGCGTTTTCCCTCCTCTCAGTGCCGCGATCGTGCAGGGTAGGACGAACATCGTCCTACCCCGGGCACGTTTTTCGGTGCGGGTTCGTCCAATACGGTGCATATTCGTTCCTGGCCGTATCGAGCCGACGCGTGAACGACGCGGAGGGGCCGGACGACCGAGAGCTTTTCAACGAGATCCCTTGAATTCCCGGCGAGAAGGAGGCCGGTCGGCGCGTCCGCGAGGGCGAACCGAGAACCACATCATCATGCCGCGACGTTCCACTCCCGATGCTTTTGCACTCCAGGTCGGCGCCCGTATCCGCGAGCTGCGCTACGAGAAAAACATGTCCCTGGCCGCCCTCGCCGACGCGAGCGAGCTTTCGAAGGGCCACCTCTCGAGCGTCGAGCATGGCCTCGCCGCGATCACGATCGGCAC
>JANMGF010001551.1:0-4447 GCA_031374535.1 Polyangium sp. (in: bacteria) | reverse complement strand
CCTGGGCCCTCCTCCATCCTCCATCCGCCGTGCCCCTGCCCTTTCTCCTGCCTATCCCCGTGGTTTTCCTGATCGTCGCGGCCATCGGAGCGATGTTCACGCTGAACGCGCTCAGGCCCGCGCGGAAGTTCTGGCCGCTCGTCGGCGCGGGTTTCTTCGCCTCGTGGCTGACGGGCGAGCTCGCAGCGCATCACCTGTTCTGGCAAGCCGTCGCGACGGCGCTGTTCGTCTGGGCCGGCGGGCTCGACGGCTGGCCCGGCTGGGTCGCGCTTTTCATCCTGTCGCTCTCCTGGGCGGGCCTCGTGCGGATCGTGGTCGACGCGCGCAAAGCGGGCGAGGTGATGGAAACGTCGCTCCGCGAGGGGCTCGGTACGGACTACCGGCGCTTGATCCCGGACGAGATCAGCGCGCACGTCGACGATCACTTCTCGCTCCGGCAACGCCTCTTCCCGCTGCCGGTCATGGACAGCCGCGTGGAGATCGTTCGCGACATCGTGTTCTCGCGCGCCGGCGGCGTGAACCTGCGCCTCGACGTCTACCGGCCGAAGGGCAACACGAAGCCGCGCCCCACGGTGCTCTTCGTGCACGGCGGGGGCTGGACGACGGGCAGCAAGGACGACCAAGGCAAGCCCCTCGCGTACCGCCTCGCCGCGCATGGATGGGTCGTCGTGTCGGCGAACTACCGGCTCTCGCCGCGCTTCACGTTCCCGGATCATCTGCTCGACGTGAAGAGCGCGATCCGCTGGATCCGCGAGCACGGCAAACCGCACGGCGCCGATCCAGACTTCCTCGTGATCACGGGCGGATCCGCAGGCGGGCACCTCGCCGCGCTCGCCGCGCTCACGCCGAACGATCCTCGTTACCAGCCGGGCTTCGAGGACGTGGACACGCGCGTGCAGGCGTGCGTGCCGTTTTACGGCATCTACGACTTCACGGATCGACGCGGGATCTGGAGGGGCACGTTGCTCCGCGCGCTCCTCGAGAAGCGCGTCATGAAGAAGCGGCTCGACGAGGCGCGCGACGCGTTCGAGGCCGCCTCGCCGATGAGCCTGGTGCGCAAGGACGCGCCGCCGTTCTTCGTGGTGCACGGCGATCGGGACTCGCTCGTGCCCGTCGAGGAGGCGCGGCTCTTCGTGGAGCTTTTGCGCGCCGAGAGCCACGCGCCGGTGCTCTACGCGGAGCTGCCGGGCGCGCAACACGCCTTCGAGGTGTTCCCCTCGGAGCGCACGGGGCACGCGCTCGCCGCCGTGGAGAGGTTCCTCGCGCACCAGTGGGCGCGTCACGAGGCGAAGAAGGAAAGCGCGGCGGCCTGACTCAGAGCGTCGCGGCCACGATCTCGTCGAGCGACGCCTCGTCCACGAGCCCCGTCATGTACCGAACGACGCGACCCTCTCGATCGATGACGACGAGGCTCGGCAGGTTCTGCACGTCGTAGCGCTGCGCGGCCTCCTGCCCGGCGTCGATCACGATCGGGTAGGAAAGTCCCTTTTTTTCGGCATAACTCCGCGCCTTGGCGGGCGGGTCGTGCGCGTTCACGCCGAGCACGATGAGGCCCTGCTTCTCGTAACGACGCGCGATGCGGTCGAGGATCGGGGCCTGCGCCGCGCAAGGGCCACACCACGTCGCCCAGAAATCCAGGACCACAGGGTGCCCCTTGAGGTCCTCGATCTGCATCCGTGCCCCGGGATCGCCGTTCGCCGCCACGGCGAAGATCGCGTCGGGCGCGGGCTTGCCCTCGAGGGGGCTCCCTCCGCCGACCACGCGGGGCATCAGAGACAGACCCCCGAGCACGCCGAGGCCAAGAAGGCCGGCGAAAACCCAGGCGGAGAGCTTGCCGTCGGAGCGCGCAGGGGCCGGCTTTTCCACCTGATCTCCTTAGCAAGTTCTTTGCGGCTGCGCCCGAAAGCCGTCCCCTGGTATGTTCGCTCCCCCCAAAGCGGCAAGCGACGCGGGGAGGAACCATGCTCGATCGTCCGAATTCACAGGCCGAACCGTCTTCTCTTCCCAAGGGAAAGCGCCCTCCTCCCGGGGCGCTCGAGCTCGCCAAATGGCCCCCCGACGACGCCGATCTGCCCGGCGGCGCCCCCGGCGGCGCAGCACCACCCCCTGCACCCGCAGGCGGCGGCGGCGGCGCTGACTACGGCGACGGGGACTTCAAGAAGGGACGCTTCAACCCCGTCACGATCATCGTCGCGCTGCTCATCGTCGCCGGCGGCGCGGCCGCGCTCTTCTTCGGCATCAAGCAGGGCCAGGAGAAGATGACGGTCGAGCAGGTCGTCAAGGAGAAGAAAAACATCTTCGTCCTGCCCGTGAAAGACCAGCTCCCGCGCTGGCGCACCTGGGCCGGAAATCCGAACGAGTGGGCGCTCCAGCAAGAGGCGCTCATCCAGCTCGCCTACGCCGAAGATCCCGACGGCGTCGCGCTCGCCACGAAGGCGCTCGAGCAGCCCGACCACCGCGTCAAGGGCGTCGCCGCGCAGGTGCTCGCGTCCTACGGATCGCCGAAGGCCGACGCCGGCAAGGGGCCTCTGCTCGCCGCGCTGAAGGAAGCCGACGACAGCGACAAGCCGCAGATCGTGTGGGCCCTCGTCTCGCTGAAGGAGCCGCAGGTCTTCAAAGACGCGATGGACCAGTACAGGAAGGGGTACCTGTCGAAGGTCGAGCGCCTCGGCGGCGGCACCGCGTTTGATCCGGAGAAGCTCGCGAGCCTCGTGCCGCTCGACGAGTTCGCCAAGCTCTCGAACGATTCGAGCTCGTCGGTGCGGCAGCTCGTCGCGACGTTGCTCTCGCGTGACGCGAGCCCGAAGTGGACGCAGACGCTCATCCAGCTCGTGAAGGATCCCGACTCCGAGGTCGGTCGCGAGGCCGCCACGGGCCTCGGCAAGATCGGCGACGAGACGGCCCGCGCGCCCTTGCTCTCCGCGCTCAGCACCTCCGACAAAGAGAACCGCCAAAAATTCCTCGAGGCGCTTCGTGACGGCATCGGCGGCGAGGGCCTCGTGCTCGCGCTCGCCAGCGTGAAGAGTGATCCGCCCGAGGGCGAGTGGTTCCAGACGAAGCAGCTCTTCGACATGATGAAGAACATCGCCGATCCACGGACGGGCGACGCGCTCGTGAAGTGGCTCGAGACGAAGAAGCCCACGCTGCACTGGCAGGGCGAAGCCGGCACGCGCCTCGCCGAGGTCGGCGACATCCGCGCAGCCAAGTACCTCGGCGAGCGCATGCGCGTCGACCCGTCGAAGCTCTACGCGCCGGAGCGCTTCTGGGAGGCCGACGAGGGCGGTCACCTCTCGCGCACCGATCTGCCGCGCGTCGTCTCGGCACGCATGCTCGCGGACCTCGCGACGATCCATCAGGACAAGAAGGACGAGCTCAAGGCCGCGGCCGAGGACGGCGTGATCTTCTGGATCAAGGACCGCCCGCAGCCGCACGCGAACGGCCTTCGTTTCCTCGCCGCGGTGCAGAGCGACAAGATCAAGAACGATCTTCGCGACTGGGCGTTCCCGAAGGATCCGTTGCCGAAGGAGGGCGCGCAGCCTCCCTTCCCCACGGCCTTCGAGACGGCGCAGAGCGCGCTCCGCTACGCCGGCATGATGAAGGACGAGCCGACGTACCCGAAGCTGCTCGAGCAGTTCAAGCGCAAGCCCGACAAGAAGATCGACATCACGCAGGAATCGCTCCAGGGCGCGGGCATCGCGATGCTCGGCATGGCGCTCCGCGCGGTGGGCTACGGCGCGGCGCAGGGCCTCGGGCAGTGGGGCGACAACCGCGCCTCGAAGCCGCTCATGGAGTTCATCGAGGACGAGTCGTGGCACGAGGAGGCCCGCCAGGCCGCCTGTGACGCGCTCGCGTGGTGCGCTGACGACAAGACGATGTCCGAGGTCGCCAAGAAGGCGCGGGAGTACGGGGCGAAGAAGGAGCCACGCAAGCAGCTCATCGGCGCTTGTTACGCCTCGACGCTCTCGCTGAAGCCCGTGCCGACGATCGCCTCGGAGCTCGCCGACCTGCTCACCCAGGATCTCGACATGAGCCTGCGCATGGCTTACGCCCGCGCGATCGGCATCGGCGGGTTCGATGCGGCGACCGAAGCGAAGCTCTACGAGAAGCTCAAGGACCCGGAGATCCGCAACGCGGCGGCGCTCGCGCTCATCCTCGGCGGCACGACGGAGACGGCGTCCCGTACGGTCGCGATGTACGGTGACTTCGGCCCCGACGCGCTGAACGATCTCAAGGACCACTACTTCCGGGCGTTCGGGTACTGGTCGGACGAGGACTTCAAGCGCGGCAACCTTTACCGCTGGGTGTCGAACGCCGAGGCGATCGCGCGCATCAAGGTGGCGGACGTGCCGCAGGACTGGTCGCGCGAGCGGCTCCAGGCGCAGTTCGACAACCTCAAGTTCGACAACGGCCCGCACTCCGAGACGCGCGTCGTCTTGCGTTACCGCCT
>JANMGF010001487.1:0-3170 GCA_031374535.1 Polyangium sp. (in: bacteria) | reverse complement strand
GCGCTGGCGGCGCCGGCGGTGCCGGTGGTGCCGGCGGCGCGGGTGGCGCAGGTGGCGCTGGCGGCGGCGGCGGTTCGGGCGGCCGCGACGTGACGGACGACGACGGCTGCGGTTGTCGGACGGCGCCGGGCGCGGACGAGGGCACGACGGGTTCACTCTTCGTGGTGCTCGGCGCGCTCGGGTTGGTGCTTGCGCGGAGGCGCAAGGCCGCTTGAAGAGCCGCGGGTCCGTCGAGGGCCCGCGCTGATGGAGAAAGGGCGGGCCCACGTGGGTCCGCCCTTTCACTTTCAGGGATGAAAACGCCGGATCAGTTCACGCTACCGCATTCGACGCCGTCGAGCGTCGTGCCGTTGTTGTCCTCGAGGCATTCGTTCAGGTTGCCCAGCCCCGCATCGTCCTTGTCGACCTCGACGTAAAACGACATGACGACGTCACTCGCCAGGGTCGTGTATTTCACCGTGACGAGCTCGTACTGGCCGGGCAGGAGCGCCTTCGTGGTGACGCCCTCCCCGATGAACGTGCCGTCCGGGCCATTGCCCCGGTAAAACCGCACCTTCACGCCGGGACCGACGCCGTTCGTGCCTTTGTTCTGCACGAACGCCCGGAGATCCAGGCTGCTCGGGCATCCGGCGAGCTGGGCCTCCAGGCTGACCTGCAAGTCGGGGGCGTTAAAAACACCAGCGCCCTGGTTCGACTGGCGGTAGTTGTTGAGGCCGAAGGGGCCGAGCCAGCTCGCCGGCTCGGGCGCGGGGACGGAGCCGTTCGCGTTCACGTTCGTGAGGTGATAGGCGTGCTGGTTCCAGATCTTGCGCGTCCGCACCCAGTTGTCGCCCGCGTCGCCATACACGAAAATGCCGTGCCGCACGCCGCCGAGGCCGTAGGGGCAGGTGGGCGAGCCAGCCAGGTGGAAAAGGTCGTTCGCCGCGAGCACGACCTCGGTGTTGTTGTCCCCGTCGACGTCCGCGACGACCGGGTACTCGTGGATGGTCGCCGACGAGTTCGGCACCTCGTAAAGCACCGCGCCGTCCGCGCCGGCGTAGACCCGGAAGAAACATTCGTCATTGTAGACGACCTCGGCCGCGCCGTCGCCCTGGAAATCGAAGACGCTCGAGCCAGTGCGGTTCGAGGAGACGTCCTGCGTCGGCTTTTGCCATTTCACGCTGATGGCAGGGGTCGCGCCGCCCACGTACTCGAAGACGGAGTAGGCCGTCCCGTTCGCGGCCGCCATCTCGGGGACGCCGTCGTTGTCGAAATCGGCGATGGTCGGGGGGCCGCCGGAGCCGCCGCCGGGCAGCCCGAGCTGGGCCAAAACCTCGCCCGTGGTCGCGTTCTGCACGCGCACGGTGTCTTGCGAGATGACCACGAGCTCGGGCTTGCCGTCGAGGTCGAGATCGGCGATGGCCGGGTATCCGTCCGTGAGCGCGGTGTCCCAGTACGTCGTGCCGTCGGCCCGGAGCGCGCGCTTGCCGCTCACGATTTCCTGCGGCATCACCCCGTCGAGGTCTGCGACGATACTCACCGCGCCGTAGTTGTTGTTCGCGCCGAAAAACGCGCCGCCGTTGAAGCGGAGCTTGCCCGTCCCGTCGAAAACGGCGCCGCCCACGAGGATCTCGGGTTTGCCGTCACCCTCGAGGTCCGCGATGGCCACCGTGGCCGATTCGAGTCCCACGGTCCAGGGCGTGACGTCGTCGGTCTGGCGGCTCGTCCACTTGACCTTGCCGTCGTGCTCGAAAGCAATGAGGCCGCCTCCCGCCTTGCCGGCGACGATCTCGACGAAGCCGTCGCCGTCGATGTCCGCCGCCGCGGGCGTCATGCGTGGCTGCACGCGGTTCGCGTCGGCATACACGTCCACGTCCGCGCCCCATTTCTCGACGCCGTTCTTGCCATTCAGCGCGCGCAGGTACGCTGTCTGGGTCGCGCTGAAGTTGTCGGATGTCACGATCACCACGTCCGGCGTGCCGTCGTTCTCCAGGTCGACGACCACGGGCATGTTGATGACCTGTTGGAAAGCGGGGAAAATGGGGCTCTCGGTCCAGGACCATTCGAGCACCGGCGTGAGCGGGCCGGCGGGCGGCTTGTACTCGCAGGTGGCATTGCCAGGCGGCGGCTGGGGCAAACATACGCCGAGCGTCGATTCGCAGAACTCACCCTCCGCGCAATCGGCCCAGTCGAGGCAATTGCCGCCGGGTTTGGCGCATTGATCCGCGACGCAGACCTCGCCGGCCCCGCAGCAGACCGAGAGGTCCGAGCCGCACCGGACGCTCGTCGCGCAGGCGGGAAGGCAGGCGTCGATCACGCACTCCGCGAAGGCCGCGCAGCATTCGCCGCTGCCGCAGATGATGCCGGAAGGGCATCCCGGCACGAAGATACCACCTCCGCCCCCCGCGCCAGCCGCCCCACCCATTCCACCCGCGCCGGCCATGCCACCGGCCCCGGCCATTCCACCGGCCCCGGCCGAACCCGAGCCCGCGCCGGACCCTGAGGAGTCCGCGTCGCCGCCGCCACAACCGGCCGCGCTGCCGAGCGCCGAGAGCAAGATCCAACCAAGGGCCTTCATCGTTCTCCGCATTTTTCAACCTCCAAGAGCGGGAGGAGAACGGGGAAGGACGGGCGCGTCAAGGCCGACGCCGACCCGGACGAATGGCGAGAAACAATCCGCCGAGGGTATCGCGTGTTTTACCTCTCCGCGCGCTGGCGAGGACGGACCGCGGCGAGGCGGGTCGCGGCGTCGGAGAGCGCAGTGGCCGCGTCCACGAGCGCGGCGGCTGCGCCCGAGAGCGCGGCGGCGGCGTCGGAGAGACCCGTCGAGGGAGCCGGCAACGTATGCGCGGGCGGGCGCCTCGGTCGGGCCGGGTCGGGGCTCGGGGGCGGGGCGCTTGGCGCGCGCCGGGTCGAAGCGGGCGCGGCGACCCGCGTGGAATCGGCGTTGGGCGCGCGATCCTCGGCCGGGACGGACCGCGGGCGCGAGGGGATGGGCGAGTTTTCGTGCGTCATGGGAAAAGAAAGCGCAAAGAGCGTAAGGAGGGCCCGATAAGGTTCGAAAGATCCCGGGCCCGGGGCTCCTCCGACGCGCCCGGGGGCGCGACGCCATTGACGAGCAACGCGTGTGCCATCCTGGAAACGTTCCCTTTTCGCGCAATCACCCTGGATCACGCGGGACGGCGGGATTC
>JANMGF010001431.1:0-3649 GCA_031374535.1 Polyangium sp. (in: bacteria) | reverse complement strand
CACCGACACCGATACCCTCCACGGTCCCCTGCATCGAAAGCTGATGGACAAGCCCTCGAAGCAAGACGTGAAGACCTGGCACCACTTCTCGCGCTGAAATGCGGCAAGCCTAACGCCCGAGCATCCAGACCGTCCCATCCCGACAAGCCACCACAAGCTTGTCCTCCCCCGCCGGCTGCATCGCCACCGGCGCCGTACACAGCCGCTCGCTCGCCAGCGCCACGCTTCCATCCGCCCGCGCCACGCCCACCCGGCCCCCTTGCCGCGCGAACGCGATCCGCCCCTCCGCGTCCACCACCAGCGGCGGGCTCGGCCGCGCGTCTGCCGGCGGATTGAAAAACCCAGTACCCGCCGCCGCGCCCGCCGCCGCCGGATCCCCCGCCGCTGGCTGCGTCCCCTTGTCCACCGCCATCCGCAACCGCTCGTTGCCCGACGCATCGACCCCGAACAAGAGCCCCGTCGTCGTCGTCAACATCGCGAACCCGCGCGGGTGAATCGTCACCGGCTCGTCGTACGACCCGAGGCCCACGTCCCCGACCCGCACGTGCGAGAGCCCCACCCGCAGGTCGAGCCCCACGAGGCTCTTCCCACCCACCACCGCGAGCAGCGTCCGCCCGCCCTCGAGCGCCGCCCCGCGCCGCACGAGGCCCCCAAAACTCCCGATCTTCCTCGGTGGATTCGGCGGCCGGAACACGTACACCCCACCCAGCTCCCCTGTCGCGATCGTCCCCTCGGGCCCCTCGATCAACGCGCCCACGGCCCGCTCCGGCAAGCTCGCCCGCGAACGCACCCCGCCATTCGCGTCGAGCTCCACGAGCACCCGACCCCCGATCACCACGCTTCCATCCGCGCGCGAAAGCGGCCCCACGTCGAGGTCCCGGCCGCGTTGCCCGATCGGCGTCGCGAACCGGGCCCGCCCGTCCCGACCGATGCCCACCGCCACGCCCGCGCTCGTCACCACGAGGAGCGTCCCGTCACTCATCAGCACGGGCGGCGCGATGGCCGGCGCCGTGCCGAGCCTCGTGCGGAAGACCTCCTTGCCATCCGATCCGAGACAGACCACCTCGGGCACGCTCAGCGCCACGTAGATCCGCCCCGCCTCGTCCACCACGGGCGACAGCTCGATGTTGCCCCCGAGGTGCCTGCGCCACTTGTCCACCGGCGGAAACGGGAGCCTCGATCGGCTCTGCCCCGTGCGACGCGCGTCGATCCGCTCGGACGGCGCATGCCCCCGCGGCGAACCCACGACCACGGTGTGGGGCATCGTCGTATCGAACCCTCGCGCGCTCGCGCCGCCCCCCTGCGAAGCCGCGCCCCCCGCGCTCTGGGCCTCTGCCTTCTCGGCCGCGGGCGACGCCAAAAGCCCTGCGATCACGGCGAGCGACGTCACGAATCGGGACGGAGTCTTCACGGTCACCTGCGTTCTCCCGGCATCGTGAACGCCACCTGGATCTCCGGCACCACGCCGCCGCCGGGCACAGAAAAAGGCTTGCCGAGCTGACCGTACGCCGTGATCACCTCACCCGGCTTCGACGTGTTCGCGAAGCCATGCACGAGCCGCACACGACAGGGCCCCTTCTCCTTCGGGCACCCTTCCTTCGCCGCCACGTCGAGCAGGAAGATCGTCTGGTGGTTCTGGCTCCGCGCGTCGACGATCTCGCCCGACACGACCACCGCCTTGCCCACGTCGCTCGCCGCGCCCGCGTAAAACGACGCGTACCCGAGCGGTTTGTCCGCCATGAACTCCTGCGCCGCCGCGGCGAGCTTCTCCACGCGCCGCACCGCGATGGGCACGATCCGCGGCGCCATGCCGGGCGCCTTCGCGCGCACCTCGATGTTCGTCGAGCCCACGGACGACACGCTCATCCGTTGCGCGAACGATCCATCCGCGCCGACCTGGATCGGCCTCCCCGCCGCGAGGACCTCCGCGCCTTTCATGGTGCGGCCCGCGAGCACGAACGTCTCGCCGTCCACGATCACGCGGGGCCCGGGCGCGTCGATGTGCAGCGGCACGATGCCCACGGCGACGTCGACCGAACCCTCCTCGCGCGCGCCGTCGGCCGTCTTCACGACGTACGGCACGCGGCGGCGCAAGGTCGCCGGTTCGTCGGCGGGGCCTGTGCAATCCGAGGCCACGTCGATCACGTGCGCGGCCGGACCGTCCTTCACGGCCGCGGGTCTTCCGTCGATGGTGATCTCGGTCCCGCCCACGGCCTCGACCGCGACGTGCACGGAGGGCTTGTCGTTCGTGAGCGGCGTGAGGTCCGGACGCAGCCGATAACTCACGGGCACGGTCACGCTCACGGCCTCGTCGCGCCCGCTGCCCGGCCTGTCGAGCGAGACCTTCAAGCGGTTGTCGCCGAGCGCAAGAGGAGCCGGCAAGGGCACGAGCGCGAGGTGTTTCTTCACGTCCCCGCTCGCCGCGCCGATGGAGACCTTCGTGCCGTCGGGGCAACTCGGGCACTCGATCTCCACGGCCTCGCGCCCCTCGGGTGTCGCACGGACGCGCGCCGAGAGCGGCGGCGGGCTGCTGTAGAGAAGCGTGAACAGCACGGCGAAGACCACGAGCACCCCGGCCGCCACGATCACCGGAAGCGCGCGCTTTCGACCCTTGCGGACGTGTTCTTCTTTCTCCCGCCCCTCGCGCTCACGCACGGGCGGCATCACGATGCGCCTCCGCGCGAGCTTGTCCCGCGCCGCCGAACGCTCGCCTTTTTGCCTCTCGCCGGCCCTGAACCGCGGCCCCATGTCGGGGACCATCGTCGCGCCGAGCTCGTGCGGAACTTCGCGCGCGCGGCGTTCTCGCGCAGGCTCGTCCGTGCTCGTTTCCCTCTCGCGGAGCGGCGCGATGCCGGGCCGCGCGACGCCGAGCAGCGTTCCTTCCGCCGGAGGAGCCACCTTCGGCGCCGCGGGTTGTACGGCGGCGGCGGGCATCCCGACGATCGTGCGGTTCTCGGGCGCCGGTGGCACGACGGCCTTCGCCGCGCTCTTCGACGAACCTGTTTTCACCAGCGTGGGCGCATCCGGATCGACCTCAATCGCCCCGCGCGGCCCCTTGGCGAGATCCGAGAGCGCCACGCCCATCATCGTGCGCGAGGCGCCCGCTGCGCCTTTCTGCTTCGGATCGAGCGTGGTCAGCGCGAACCCACACACGCCACACGTGGCGGCGCCTGGGGTTGCCTTGTTCCCACACTCCGGGCAGTGCATCCGGCGGATACTACCGTTTGCTCTCGCAAGGGGAAGACCCGGAGACGGGGCTTTGCCCCGGACCCCACCAGGGGCTGTCCACCCCTGGACCCGGACCCGGCACGGCCTGGACCGAGGGGGGATGAACTACGCAACGCGCAGTTCATCCCACGGGCCCGTTCAAGACCGGCGGGCGGTGGCTGTGGAGCAGCTTTAACGATCCCCTTTCCCTCGCCCTCGCCCGTCCGCTCTTCCGTCGCCTCCTCCTCCTCTTGTGTACGCTCCACTCCCATGAAATACCTCTCCCTCGCCGCCCTCAAGGTCGCGCTCGCCGACCTTTTTGGCGAACGCCATGCGACCCTGCTCCTCTCCAGCGCTGGCAAGACCTACGAATCCATTCTGCTGGAGAGGAAGCAACGAATCGACGATCTCCCGGGCATCCTCACGGGAGGCAAGCCGCTGG
>JANMGF010001429.1:0-3673 GCA_031374535.1 Polyangium sp. (in: bacteria) | reverse complement strand
GGAGGCGCCTTCGGGGCTCGTCGCGCGCGTCGCAGCAGGAGGCGTGCTCGCGTTTGCCGGGGCGGCGTTGCTCCTCGCGTTTGCCGAGGAGGCGCTCTGGGATCGGCTGGTCTGGCACGACAGACCCGTACTCTTCGGCGGCGTGATGCGTGATGTGCCGCTGCTCGGTCCCTCCGCGCGGACCTTCCTCGTGCCCCTGCTCGCGCTCCCGCAGGCCACGCATTACGTGCTCGATGCGCTGCTCTGGCGCCGCAAGGACACGGGCGTTGCGCAGGCGCGGGCGCTCGGTTTCCGGGGCACACCGGAGCCTGCCGCTTGACCTTGCCTCGCCGCGCGGCGAACGTTCGTTCGATGCTCTCGTGGCCTCGCGGATCGCGGCTCGCCTTGCCCTTCCTCGTGGCCCTCGGGTCTTGTCTCCCGAACGTGCCGGCGTTTGTTGTCCCGCTCGACGCGCCGCCCGCCGCGACGATCCCCAAGGCGCCGCCGCCCCTCGCGAACAGCCGCTTGCCCGACACGGCGCGGCCGCTGCGTTACGCGCTCTCGCTCTGGGTGAATCCGCAGGAGCCACGTTTCTCGGGCGAGGTGTCGATCGACGTCGAGCTCTCGCGCGAGACGTCCCACGTGGTGTTGCATGCGGCGGATCTCGATCTCCGGCGGGCGCAGGTCGTCGCGAGCGGCGAGCGGCGCGCGGCGCGCGTGTCGACGAGGGCGAGCGCCGGGCGAAAGACCCCGGACGAGCTCGTGCTCTCGTTCGATCGTCCGCTGCCCGCGGGTCGCGCGACGATCGAGATCAACTACGTCGCGGCCTTCGGCGAGGGCTCCGCGGGCCTGTTCCGCGCCCCGCAAGGCGGCACGTCGTACGTCTTCACGCAGCTCGAGCCCGTCGATGCGCGGCGGGTTTTCCCGTGCTTCGACGAGCCTGGCTTCAAGGTGCCGTTCGACGTGAAGGTGACGGTGCCGAAGGGCCAGATCGCGCTTTCGAACGCGCCGGAGACCGGGCGAACCGCGACGACGGACGCGACCCACGAGACGTTCACCTTCGCCACGACCGAGCCCCTGCCGACGTACCTCGTCGCGCTCGCGGTGGGGCCGTTCGAGATCCGGGAGGCCACGACGACCGTTGGAGGTCCAAAGAAACCGATCCGGATTCGCCTCGTCACGACGCGCGGCAAGGGGAAGCTCGGCGCGCTCGTGCTCGACACGGCCGTCCGTGAGCTCGCGGTCCTTTCGAAGTTTTTCGGCCAGGAATACCCGTATCGAAAGCTCGATCTCGTGGCGATCCCGGACCTCTCGGCCGCGGCGATGGAGCACCCGGGGCTCGTGACGTTCCGCGAGGATCTCGTGCTCCTCGATCCCGAGGTGACGTCGGCGCTGGGCAAACAGGAGATGACGTCGATCGTCGCGCACGAGCTTGCACACCAGTGGTTCGGCAACCTCGTGGGGCCGCCCTGGTGGGACGATCTGTGGCTGAACGAGGGCCTCGCGACGTGGATGACGGCGAAGGTCGTGGACACGATCACGAAGGACGCAGACGCGGCGGCGTTCGCCGTGCGGGACAAACACCTCGCGATGACGCTCGACGAGTTGCCCTCCTCGCGGGCCGTGCGCGCGAAGGTCGTGAGTACGGTGGACGCCGAGGAGATCTTCGACGCGATCACGTACGAGAAGGGCGCGAGCCTCGCGCGGATGCTGGAGGCGTGGCTCGGCGAGGACGTGATGCAAAAGGGCCTCGCCGCGCACACGTCCTCGCACGCGCACAAAACGGCCTCGACCGAGGTGTTGTTCGAGGCGCTCGCTTCGGCGTCGGGCAAGGATGTCGGGGCCGTCGCGCGTCCGTTCCTCGAGCGCACGGGCGTGCCCCTCGTGCGCGCCGAGGTCGTCTGCGATGGGGAAAAACCGCCGAGCGTTTCGCTCGTGTTGACGTCGCCCAAAGCCGCAAAGGAGGCGCCGGCCTTCGTCGTCCCGGCGTGCGTCGCGTACGAGGGCGGAGATGCGCCGGTGTGCGGGCTGCTCTCGGATCGCCTGACGCTCGAGCTTCCGCGGCGCGGCTGCCCGGCATGGATTCATCCGAACGCGGGCGAGCGAGGGTATTATCGTTTCGCGCTGTCGAAGCCGTCGTGGGAGGCGCTCGTGAAGGTGTCGAAGAAACGCGCGCCGGGCGAACGCGTGGGGCTCGTGGCGAACACGGTCGCGCTCGTGCGAAGCGGAGAGCTCGGGGCGGACGCGCTCGTCGATCTGCTGTCCGCGTTGCGAGGAGAACGGCATCCCGCGGTGCTCGCCGAGATGACGGAGAGCCTGCGATGGTTACGCGTGGTGCTGCCGGACTCCACGTCACGCGCGGCCCTCGGTCGTTTCGTGGCGTCGTTGTTCCTGCCGCTGGGCAAGGAGCTCGGGTGGGAGACACGCAAGAAGGACGACGATCCGACGCGCCTCGCAAGGACGACCGTGCTCGAGGCGCTGGGCGTGCTCGCGGAGGACCCGTGGACGTTGCGACAAGCCTCGACGCGGGCCGCGGCGTACCTCGACGATCCACGCGCGCTCGACGCGGACACGACGGCGGTGGCGTTGCTCGTCGCGGCGCGGAGCGGCGGGGACGAGAGGCTCGTGGCCTTGCGGGATGCGGTGCGGCTCGCGGCGACGCCGGAGGAGCGGGTCATCGCGGCGCGGGCGATCGGGAGGATCGGGGATCCCACGAAGCTCGGCGAGGGGCTCGACATCGCGCGGACGGGCGAGCTGCGCGCACACGAGCTGGCCCGGGCGTTTCACGAATCGGCGCGGGCGCCGGAGACCTTGTCCACGTCGCTCGGGTGGATCCGCGCGCGGGGCCCCGATCTCGCGCCGCGGTTCGGCTCGGGGCTCTTGCTCGAGCTTTCGAGCGCGGTGGGCGAGGCGTGTGATCCGGCGACGCGGGACGACGCCATGCGGGTCTTCAAGGCGATTTTCGAAACGGTGGACGCGAGCCCGCGGAAGCTCGCGGCGCTCGAGGAGCAGGCGAATCAGTGTATTGCGGTGCGGGAGCGGGAGACGCCGCGGCTGCGGAAGAGGCTCGGGCCCGGGGCGAAGTGATTGTTTTCGGTTATCGGCTCGCCCGCTTCGGGGAACGAACACCGGCCGCCCAGTACGCCCAGGCAATGAAGACGATCTGCACGGGAAGGCGCGCCCAGAGCGCCCATTGCGGGATGGGCCCGTCGCCCAGGGACAACCCCTGGACCGCCATGTTGATGTTCGCCGGGAACACCGCGATGTAAAGGGCAATGAGCCCGATGCCCGCCGCGCGCCGGAGCCGCGGGATGAGCAGGCCCACGCCCCCCGCAATCTCGGCCACCCCGCTCACGTACACGAGCGCGAGCGGCGCCGGCAACGCGGCAGGGATGATCTTCACGAAAGGCTCGGGCGACGTGAAATGGGTGATGCCCACGCCGATCATAGCGAGGGCGAGGACGACGCGGAGGGCCACTTTCACGCGGCTCTCCGGCTTCGTTGCGGGGGTGGATTCGACGGGACGATCGGCGGCGGAGGACATCTGCCATCTTCTCCGGCGTCGGGATGGATTCGTCAAGCCTCCGCGCGTGTTTCTCCTGCCGACAGCCGCGCGACGAGCAGCCGCGCCGCGGGCCGCACCACCTCCTGAATCGCGCGGCGGGTCACGTCCGATTGCTCGGCCTCGCCCAGG
>JANMGF010001389.1:0-2154 GCA_031374535.1 Polyangium sp. (in: bacteria) | reverse complement strand
CAGTATTCCCCCGCCGTGTGGACGGGCTCGAAGATGATCGTCTGGGGCGGTACGAGCGAAGCAGACGTCCTCGGTTCCGGCGGGATGTACGACCCGGCGACCGACACCTGGACGAGCACGAACGGCGCGGGAGCCCCGCCTGCGCGCCGCCTTCACGGCACCACGTGGACCGGAAAGGTGATGATGGTATGGGGCGGGGCAAACCCCTTCGATTGGATGAACGACGGCGCGACGTTCGATCCCACGGGCACGGACACGGGCGTATGGATCCGCGCGACGGGCTCGACCGGCGCCCCGGAGCGGCGCGAGCGCATGACCGTGGCCTTCACGGGCACGTCGTTCCTCGTGTGGGGAGGATGGAACGGCGGGGACAACTTGAACACGGGCGGCCTGCTCGACGCAGAATCGAACACGTGGACCGATACGAGCCTCTCCGGGGTCCCAGGCGCGCGCGCCGATCACGTGGGCGTGTGGGCGGGCAATCACCTCGTCGTGTGGGGAGGTTGTCAGGGAACACCGTGCACGAAGGAGAACGTCCTGGGGGACGGCGGCCAATACGTGCCCGGCGCGGACGGAGGGACGTGGTATCCGATCGAGTCGCAGGCGAGCCTCTCGGCGCGGTACGGGGCGACGATCGTCCACGCGAAGGATTCGGTGATCGTGTGGGGCGGGCGGACGGATCCGGCGACGCGGACGAACACGGGCGCCGAAGCGCCGCTTTAGTCCGGTCGAGCGTCAAGCCACGAGGACGTGATAAGCCGCGCTGACCTCGGCAAAACGCGCTGCATTGCGATCCCGATCCCCGGCGGGGGCCGTGGCGTGGCGATCGGGGTGCAGCTCGATCGCGAGCTTTCGAAAGGCGCGCCGGACGTCAGCCTCGCCGGCTGCCTCCGGAAGGCCGAGCTTCGCGAGGGCGCGCCGCCGCGCCTCGGTCATGGGATACGAGAAACGAGCCGCGCGCGGCGGTTCGGTGCGCCGCTCTTCCTGGGATCGCGACGCGCCGGGGGAAAAGCGCTGGGTTCGTGCGGGAGCGCGGCGGACGCGGACCTCCGACGCGGGGATACGATCCCGCTGGCGTGGCCGGTCGAGGAGGAAATCACGCGGCTCGAGCGGATGAATGCGCCGCGCATCGAGCTTCATGGGCCGGGCCGTGTGAAAGGCGACGGACGCATCCTCGAGCGTGAAAAGGGCGTCGATCTTCATGCGAAGCTGCGCGCGGAGAGCCGCCTCGACGGTGCCCGGATCCACGAGCCGCTCCGCGACGAGGATCTCCCCGCTCGGCCGCGGATCGCCGTCCCCGAGGCGGCGCAGGAGCGAACGAAACGCAGGATCCCCGAGGAACCCCTCGCGCCGCAGGAGCTCGCCGAGCGGCGGCGAGGGCAGGCTGGTCTCCACGCCCGAGACGAGGCCGCAAAAGAGATGGATCTTGTGCCTCGACGACGCCGCGCCCGGAGGCGCCCAGAGATCGGCGAGCTCGAGGTTGCCCGTCGTCTGCTGTCGATACAGCCTCCCGAGCAGATCCCCGAGCGTCGTCGCGGAGAGCCGGCTGGGCAGGATCATGAGCCTCGGTTACCCAAAGGCTCCGATCGAGGCCAAGTTTTTGTAGGATGCGGGCCATGACGTTTCCCGCGCCCGCCGCCGACGTCGCGCGAGCCTCGTTGCTCGGCTTCTCGAGCCGGCTGCGAGACCTGCTCGCCACGCTGGAGTCCGCAGCCCTCGTCGGTCAGTCGGAGGTGCGCGTGCGTGGGCTCGGCGAGCACCTGCGCTTCGCATGCCTCGCCCTGCCCTGCGCAGAGGCGCTCGTCGCGCTCGAGGTGGAGACGCTCGGTCGGCTGAGCGTCCCCGTCGTGGCCGATACCCAGGGCTACCGCCGCACGACGCTCGAGTTCCTGCCGAGCGGGACGCCCTTCGCGTACCTGCTCGGCGGAGGCGGAGGGCATGCGGCAGAGCTCGGCCCGGACGACCCGATGATCGCAGCGCTTCGCCCGGGCCTCACGACGAAGCCGACGGCGGGGATCTTCGTCCCGATCCGCATCGGCGAGTCCACGATCGGGGGCGCCGCGTTGCTCGCGGAGGACACGCCGCTCGGCGATCACCACCTCGAGATGGCCGAGCGGCTCGCCGAGGTGCTCGCGTTGACGGTGGAGTCGTTGC
>JANMGF010001343.1:0-5675 GCA_031374535.1 Polyangium sp. (in: bacteria) | reverse complement strand
GCCACCTCACGCGCCCTTTTACAAGCGAGAAATCCGTGAAATCACCCCCCGTCCCCCCCGATCGCCACCTGATAACTCGCCACCGGCAGCGCCCGCGGTTCGCCCACCTTGGGCACCACGAACGTCACGAACCGCGTTTTCTCCCAGAAAACCCAGACCATCGACGGATCATCCAGCGATCTATCGAAACGAAAGTCGATCCGCGACGGCAACTTGCCGTCCTCGGTCAGCGTCGCGACCTCCGCCACCATTCCCTCGACCGCGACCCGGTCCCCGACGCCGAGCGGCGCGCTCGAAGGGTCCCGGAACACCGACGCCGTCGGCTCGTGGAAGAAGCCCTCCGAGAGCGTCACCGACAACGTGCGCTCGTCCACGCGGGTGACCTTCAGCGTCCCTCGCACCGCCGTCGCCAGCACCCGGAGCTCCGCCGGCAGCGGCATGTTCTGGTTGATCTGCGCCGCCAGCGTCATGCTCACGATCACGCTGTCGGGCGCGCTCACCACCACCAGCGTCCGCCCCTTGACCGCGTCGCCCTTGGGGATACTCGTGATCGCGCGCTCCGAGAAATCGTGCAGCATCGATCCGGTCGACCACGCGCGCAGCGGCAGCAGCACGGGCGCCAGCACCAGGTGAAAAAGCACGAGGATCGCGGCCACCGCACCCACGAACACGCGCGCCCCGCGCCCGAGGTGCGTTCGCGAGGCCGAGAGCATCGACGCGACGAGCCCCGAGCCCCCGATCCCCGCGAAAAGCAAGACCCGATCGCTCGGCCAAACCGCGCAGGCCGGCAGCAGGGAGAGCGTCATGCCGAGCGCGAAAAACCCTGCATTGCGGTCGCGGCGCAGCGCGGCGAAGATCCCTCCCCCCACGACGAGCAGCACCACGACGCAGATCGATACGAGGCTCCGGGTCTCGCCCGGCGGCCAGAGCATCCACACGTCGGCGGGCGGCGCGGCCATCTGCCCGGCGAGCAGCACCGGGAGCCGCGTGGCCACCGCAGAGACGAACGCCCCCATTTGCCGGAGGGGATCGATGTAAAATGCGCCCCCCGCCGCGCCATACCCGCCGAGCTTGTAGGCGGCGAACCAGACCAGCACGGCCCCGACGTGCGGGACGAACGCGGCCGCGCGGGATCGCAGCGGCGCGCGATCGAGGAAAAGGGCGTACGCGAAGAGATAAGCGAGCGCGCCGAGCCCGCTCTCCCCGGAGAACATGGCCCCGAGCAGCGCGAGCGGCGCGAGGAAGACCCCCGGCTTCCACCCGTCCCGCCGGGCGCTGTCGTGCGCGAGGAGCGCGAGGACCCCGAAGAGGGTCGAGAGGATCGCGTGCCTGTTGGCGATCCAGGTGATGACCATCGAATGGGCGTCGTCGACCGCGAAGATCAGCGCGGCGAGCCCCGCCGCGGCCGTGGCCCCGAGCAGCCGGCGGTAGAGGTGCGCCGCGAAAAACGCCGTCACGGCGAATGCGAGGACGTTGCCGGCGTGCATGAGCCAGTGCGCCTCGGGCCAGACGCGGTACTCGAGCGCGTGCCAGAGCGACGCGATCGGGCGGAGGAAGGCGAGCTTCGAGCCGTCGACGGTCCACCACGGCCATATCCCGCGGTCCCGGAGGTCTGAGAGCGCGCCGGGATCTTCCCCGAGGAAACGGAAGAGATCCCAGTCGCCCCGGGGCCCGCCTGGCCGCGTGAACGTCGGATGAAACGCCATCCGGTGCGTGTGATCGTCCATGATCGCCCCCGCCCCCAGCGTGGGCAGGAGGAGGAGGACCGCGAGGAGGGCGACGACCCGCGGGGCGCGCCTGTGAGCGAGCCATGCCTTCGCACGGACGAGCATGGCCGACTCGTATAGGGGATCGGGCGAGCGGATACCAGAGGCGCCGCGATGGGGGAAGTCCCTCCCCGCCCGCGCGTCGGCGACCGTTGTGGCTCGCCCACCGCGCCTCTCTGCGTCATGAAGGGCTCCCCATGCGTCTGCCCTCGCTTCCTTCCCTCGACGCCGCGCTCCTCCCGGCTCTGCAGGCTCACCTCGACGACCTCACGAAGCCCCCCGGGAGCCTCGGTCGCCTGGAGCGTCTCGGCATGGCCCTCGCCTGGATCGCCGGCACCCCGCGCCCGCCGCATCCGGACGCCTTCCTGCTCACCTTCGCCGGGGATCATGGCATCACCCGCCACGGCACGAGCGCCTATCCCGCGGAGGTCACGCCGCAAATGGTCGCCAACATGGCCCGCGGCGGCGCCGCCTTCTCCGTCCTCTGCCGCCAGCACGCCATCGTTCATCGCGTCATCGACGTCGGCGTCGCCGTCCCCTGCCCCTTTCCCGACGTATCCCAGCGTAATGTCGTGCGCGGCACGGCCGATCCCCTGGACGGCCCCGCGATGACCCGCGCCGAGGCCGAGGCCGCGGTGCAGGCCGGGATCGACGAGGTCGCGTCCCTGCCCGCGCGGGATTTTGCGCTCCTTTGCCTCGGCGAAATGGGAATCGGAAACTCGGCCATTGCTGCATTACTCGTTTGCGCCTTCGCCGGTCTCTCGCCGGCCGAGGCCGTGGGACCCGGGACGGGTTTGCATGGCGCGGCCCTCCTCCACAAGCAGGCGATCGTCGCGTCCGTCCTCGCCCGGCGCGCCCCCGATCCGGCCGATCCCCTGGGCGCGCTCGCGGCCGTGGGCGGCGCCGAGCTCGCGGCGATGGCCGGCGCCATGATCGCCGGCGCGTCGCGTCGCTGGGCCGTCGTCGTCGATGGGTACATTGCCTCCGCTGCGGCCCTCGTGGCGCTCGCGCTCGCCCCCGGGCTCCGCTCCTTCCTCGTATGGTCCCATTGCAGCGCCGAGCCTGGCGCGCGCCGTCTCTTCGAACGGCTCGACGTCGAGCCCGTGCTCGACCTTTCGCTCCGCCTCGGCGAGGGGACGGGCGCGGCGCTCGCCGTCCCCACGTTACGCGCTGCCTGCGCCATTCTGCGGGAAATGGCGACCTTCAGCGGCGCGAGCATTTCACGCGCATCCAGCGGCGGGGGCGATTGACATGGAATCCCTCCCGGAGGCCGTTTCGTACCGGCCCACCCTCTGGCGCAGCTTCGTCGCGGCCATCCGTTTCCTCACGCGGGTCCCGGTCCCAGGGCCGGCCACGCGCGTGGAGGACATCGCGCCCGCCGTGGGTTTCTTTCCGCTGGTCGGCGCGGCCGTGGGACTCTCGACGGCCGGCGTCTTCGTCCTCGCGTGCCGCCTCTGGCCCGCGCCCATTTCCGCCGTGCTCGCCGTCGCGTTTGGCCTGATGCTCACCGGCGGATTTCACGAGGACGGGGCCACGGACGCAATGGACGGGCTCGGCGGCGGCTGGACGCGCGAGCGTGTCCTCGAGATCATGAAGGACAGCCGCATTGGCGCGTACGGAGGCATGGCCCTCTTTTGCCTCCTGGCCTTGCGAGGCGCCTCCCTCGTCGCGCTCGGCCCACGCGCGCTCGTCGCGATGCCCCTTGCCATGGCTTATGGCCGCTGGTCGATCGCCCTCATGCTCCGGTTTTTGCCGCCCATCGCCGCCGGCCTCGCGAAGGAGGTGCACCGAGGCCTCGAGGTCTCGGCGTTCGTCCTGTCCACCGCGCTCGCGGCCCTCGCCACGCTGCTCGCCCATCGGTGGGGCATGGTCGGCCTCCCCCGCGCGGCCCTCGCCGCCGTGATCACGGCGCTCGCGTGGATCCTGTATTTGAAACGGCGCATGGGAGGCCAGAGCGGGGATTTGCTGGGAGCGGGCAATCAACTCGTGGAGGCGGCCGCGCTGCTCGGCCTGCTCGCGTCATGACGCCGCTTTACCTTCTCCGTCATGGCCCCACGGCCGCCAGCGAATCCGGCGCCCCCCTCGGCCGGCTCGATCTCCCCGCGAGCCCCGCGGCCGAGGCGACCTGGACGACGCTCCGGGCCGAGCTCCTCGCGCTCGGCTTCACGCGCGTGCTCACCTCCGACCTCGCGCGGGCGAAGCGGCATGCGCTGGATCTCGGCCTCCCTTGTCGTATCGTCCCCGATCTCGGCGAGCAATCGTTCGGGGCGTGGGAAGGCATTCCCTGGGGTCGAATCGAAGACGCCGAGAGCTTCTTCGCCGATCCCGTCCACGCCGCGCCGCCCGGGGGAGAGAGCTTCGCCGATTGCGCGACGCGCGTGCTTCGTGCCTTTCGAGAGGCCTACGAGCCGGACGAACCCACACTCGTGCTCGCGCACGCCGGCCCGCTCCGCGCCCTTCTCGCGTTTTTCCTGGGCCTACCCCTCGATCGCGCCCTCGATCTCGCGTTCCTGCCGTTCGCGCTCTCTCGCCTCGACGTATACGACCCCGCGCGGGCCGTCCTCCGGAGCCATGGGCTTCGTTTGGGAGAATAGAAAGCTCAGCCATGTGGGATCGCTCGTGGTCGGGCCCTACGGCGGAAGTGAAGCGGCCCAATCCGACCACCAGAGCGGTGGAACGAGGTCGCGGGAGACAGCGACCGCCCTGGCGAGCTTCGCGGAGAGAGCGCCGCGCTCGACGAGCACCCGCAAGAAGGCGTGCAGCCCCATGACCCGTCCGACGTCACCAGGGAGCTCACGATAAAGCTTGGGATTGCCATGAATGGCCCGGGCGTCCTCCGTCACGAAGATCAGCTCCGACCGCCGTGCAGCGACGGCAACCGACGCGGCTTCTCCTGTGCCGACAACACGCATGAGGACGTCCCGCGTCGTATCCTCAGCCGAGCCGGCGAACACCTCGATGAGCTCGATCGAGCTCCGGCGCAGCGCCTCGTCGGCCTTCTTCATCCAATGGGGCACCGGATCCGTCGGCTTCTTGGGACGCGTGAGCTCTTCGAACACGTCGTCCACGATGGCCATCGGCACGACCTTCGCGGCTGCCGCGAGGGCATCAAGACCGTCCGCTCTCTGGAACGGAATCACCACATCGGAGTCGAGGAGGTACCGAACCATCGAGAATGCCTCGGCTCACGCCCTGGTGGGCAAATCGTCCCAGGGGGTCAATTGCAGAAGCTCGCGCGCGCGTCCGGCGGAGATCAAATCGAGATCGAGCGCATCGAGGACACGGCGCGTGAGGACGTCTTGCCTGGATGGCTCCGGCTGAAGGACAGGGGCCGTCTTGACGCCCATCCCGAGCCTTGCCTCTTCGATGACGGCCTCTCGTTGAAAGTGGACGATGTACTCGCGGTTGACCAGGTGGTTGACCGTGATCTCGATGGGCGTCATGAATTCGTTCCTGGCCCGAACGACGAGATCGAGCGCCTGGGACATGGCCATCTCGTACCTGGGTGGCCCCAGAAGTTGCCGCAGCCCTTCCGCAGGCAAAAGCAGCTCCGCGGCAAAAGCGCGCGCTCGCTGTTCGGCGAAAAGTATACTTTTCCCCTCGTCGTCCTCCTGCTCGACGACGAGATGGATTTCCCCCTTCGGAGGATCGAACAGGATGTGCCCGAGCTCGTGCGCGAGATCGACACGCGCCGTCCATGCATTGGAACGGCGCCTGCTCGCCGCGTTCAAGATGGCGGCGGCAGCTCCGGTGTGCGGTTCCTTCAAAGCGACAGCGTCGATCCGCGGGCTCGACAGGACCTCGATACGCACCAGGACGTCGAACCGCTCTTCCAGCAGCTCGGCCATCTCACCGAGGGGATGGGTCTCGTTGTCCAGCGCGCTCCGCACCGAATGGGCGAGGCGATAC
>JANMGF010000286.1:0-6295 GCA_031374535.1 Polyangium sp. (in: bacteria) | reverse complement strand
CGGCGGGCTCGAGGCGCGCGTCGCGGGAGCCGAGCACATCGCTGGGGCTCTCCACGCGATGCAATTCATCCGTCCGATACCCCTTACCGATGGGGTTTTTGTGTTCGTCGGGACCGCCGAAAGCGTTCGTCCAGGAGAGGTCCATCCGCGTGAAGGGCTCGGGCTCCGTGGCGAGAGGGCCGAGGAGCTTGCCCGTATAAGAGCGGCGCCCCACGACGCGTAACGACTTCCGGAAAGCGCCCACGCCGAAGACCACGGGACACTCGACGAGACGCCGTCCCCCGGGGGTGTAGCAATGGCCCGTGAGGAGCACCTCCGCGCTCGGCTTGTAATCGGCAAAATCCCCGGGGTACGTCGCGGGGCCGAGGCGGGCCTCATCCTCGTCGGCGAATGTCTCGTCGGAGAGGAAGCCCTGCTCGAGCTCTCCCTCGACGGGCGTGAGGACCTCGTCCGGGCGAATCTCGAACTTGCCCCGGACGACCAGCGTCATGGCGAGATCCGGCCGCTTGAGCGCCGAAGCCTTCCAGCCCGCGAGGAACGGGGTCGGATTCGCGAGCAGCATCAGGGCGCAGGCGGGGGGGGAACGGGGGGAGCGGGTGGCTTTTTGAAGGCGGCGGCGACGGCGCCCCCGAGCCTCACCATCGGCGAAGCGACTGTAAACGCGCCGGCAGAGATCTTTTGCGCGACGTACGAGCCGGCGCTTTGGACGGCTGCCTTCGTCTCGGATATCGCTACGTCATATTTGTTCTGCGCGAATTCCGTGTCCGTCTCGGGCCTGAAGACAGACCGCTCTCCCATGGTGGCCTCGAACTTGCGGCCGATGTATTCGATGCTGGCTCCACGAGCCCCAACGGTGACATCGGTGATGATCGGGGCCATGGTAAGGCTATTGATCATGCCGACCGTCGTCACGCTGTTGATGGTACCCGCGGTGGTGATCTCCGTGATCGCGCCGGCATTGGTGACGGCCGTGATGGCCCCGGCGTTCGTGATTTCGGTGATGGAGCCCGCCTTGGTCTCCGATCGAATCCCGGCCACGACGTTCGTCTCCTCGTTGATCGCCCCCGCGCGCGTGGTCGATTGGATGTCCCCCGACACGTCGGTGAGCTCCTCGATGCGCCGCGCGTGGGTATGGTCGATGATCTGCGGGATCCGCCATGACAAGGAGCCGGTGTAGCTCTCGATCTTGCACGCCCAGGTATGGTCCAGGATGTGCGGGTTGCCGAGCGGCTTCTCCTTCTCCTTGCTGTACTCGCGCGGCTCTTCCGACCCGATCGTCGTATAGATCTTGTTGCCGTACCAGTGCTCGAAGAAATCGCCGGCGTAGTCCGAGGTCTGGATGAAGTTGTTGGTCTGGTTCTCCAGGTGCCACTGCCCGGTGTGTTTGTCCTTCCGGTACTCGACGCGCACGCTGGCGCCGGGCATCATGTTCGGCCCGCAATCCTGGATATGCCCGCCCGAGTGGTCCCAGCCGCCGCCGAGCTCGGGGTCGTCCTGCCGGCCCATGACGATCATCTTGTAACTGCCGCGGATCACCTCGACCTTGTCCCCGTAGGTGGTCGAGATGCGGTTGCCATCGGAATGGTCCCACCAGCCGCCGCGGTCGAAGAGGCGCTCGCTCTCCAGGAGCCGTCGCGCGACGGGCAAGGTGCCGTCGGCGCCGTCGCGGTGGCGCAGATCGTCGAGGAAGGGGGCCATCTCCGAGGTTTTTCCGGTCGGGTGGATGTCCGTGTCGACCTCGCCGCCGTACTCCCGGTTCAAGTGGCCGCCCTGGCCCGTCGGTACCTGGAACGCCAATGCGGCGAGCTGGGCTCCTGGCTGCTGCCTCCAGTTCTTGTGGAAGGCACCCAGCCGGACGAAGGACGTCATCGGTCGTCCGGGCGGCGTCGCGTTCTGCGCCGGCGTCGCGTTCTGCGCCGGTGGCGTGCCCGCCCCCGCCCCGGGATCCGCGGGTGGGGTGACGGCTGCGAGCCGCTGCTTGCGCCGGTCCAGATCCCCCGTTGCGTTGGCCGGCGGGGATACTTCCTCGAATACGTCGTCGCAGCAGAGGCCTGTATCCGCGATTTTTACATGGAGCGCGTTCGCTTCCGCTTTCTCCTGCTGATAGGTAAGCTCGACCTCCGCGGTCAGCGCTGCCTCCTCCGCTCTTTCGAGCGTTTCGTCATCCGCTGCGTCCTGCGCGGCCTCCGCTTCGGCGAGCGCCTCGTCCGTTACCTGCTCCGGGTCCTTCACGTCCTCCTCGGGAAGTGCCGGCAGCGGGATCGGGTCGTACGCGAAGTTCGGCACCATGAGGAGCAGGTATTTGCCCCCCGCGGTGGTATCGTTCGAGCCGACGTTCCCACCACTCTGCGCGCCGAGCCTCGGGTCCGAATCGTCAGGCATGCGTCGGAGCATATCCGGAGGGAGTCGCTCCTGTAAAGCCCTCCCGCATGCGCGCCGCGACTTGACCGGAGAGGATCGTCCAGCGATGATGGGCGCATGGCCGACGAGTATGAGCACGTCGAGATGAGTCTCCACGCGACGAAGTTTCCATGCGAGAAGACCCAGATACACGAGGTCCGCGGCAAGGAGTCGATCAGCCGGCTCTTCTGGTTCGACATCGAGATCGTGCGGCTCGACGAGGACGAGCTTCTACCGGAGTTGGCCGTCGGCGAGCGGGCTTCGCTGCTCGTGAAGCGGGGATCCGAGGACCTCCGCCGTATTCACGGGGTCATCACCCATATGGAAGCCAAATTGGACGAGCGTGTGCGCAAGTTCGCGGACAGCGTCAACACAAGATTCCGCACGTACAAGCTCAGGCTCATGCCCACCGCACATACCCTCGGTTTGCGGCGCTCTCAGCGTATCTTTGTCAATGAAACCCCCGTCGAGGTCATCAAGAAAACCTTGACCGAGGCCGGGCTGGTGTTCACGGAGGATTACGACACGCGTGTGCGGCCCGGCAACCTCGCCAGCGCCCCACGTGCGATGATCGTCCAGTACGCGGAGACCGACCTCGCCTTCATCTCCCGTCTGGCCGAACACCATGGGATCAGCTTCTTTTTCGAGCACGATCAGGCCGAGACCGGGAAAGACAAGCTGATCTTCACCGACTGGGAGAGCAACACGGGCTTCCTGCAGAAGATCGAGAAGGTCGACCTGCGCCGCGACGGGGATCGTCGGGGCGTGTACGAGCTGCGGAGGAGCACCCAGCGGATCGCAGGTCAATACGACGTCGACGACTACGACTACCAAGATGCGACGAAGTCCCTCCGCTCGACGGCGCGGCCGCCCAAACACACCGCGCATACCGCCTGGTTCGATGGAAAAATCATCGAGTACGGTCCGAATTACCAGGACCCGGTCCACGGCCAAGAGCTTGCGGACATTCGGGCCGAGGAGCTGCAGGTCGAGCAGATCGTCTACACGGGGGCGAGCGATCAGCCGCAGTTCTCCGGGGGAACCTGCGTCAACCTTCGGGAGGTTTCGTCCGATGAGAGTCGTCCCAATATGTCCTTCGACAAGGATCTCCTGGTGGTCGAGGTGGAGCACGAGGCGCATTTCGGGGTCCTGATGCACGGGAGCGCCAGCGCCACGCAAACGGGACCGGACACGCCCACCACCAGCGACAAGTTCTATCGTGCGAGCTTCCGGGCGATTCCACTGGTGCATATGTACCGGCCCGCCCGGGTCACGCCAAAGCCGCGTATTCACGGGCTCCTCACCGGTATGATCGTCGACAGGCAGGTCACGGATCCAACGCTGGTCAGGCACGAGCAGCGCAACGCGAAGATCGACGAGGACGGACGCTACTGGGTGCAGTTCCTCTTCGAAGATCTGCAGGTCGACCGCGCCGCGCACCTGCAGACGTCTCTCCCGATTCGCATGCTCCAGCCTCACGTGGGCGGGGACTACGGCATGCACTTCCCGCTCAAGCCGGGCGTCGAGGTGCTGGTGGGTTTCCTCGACGGCGACCCGGACCGTCCGCTCATCGTGGGAGCCGCCCATCGCCCGATGGGTATGCCCTCGCCCGTACGCAAGGATAATTTGATACTGAACCGCCTCATCACCGAGTCGGGGGTGATCATCGAGATCGGGGACGGGATCATTCCGAAGAAGTGATTTATCGCGCCGGCCCCTCGGGCTTCCTGGGGCCGGCCATGCCACGTGCGAGGGCCGCGCGATCGATCTGCGTTTTCCACGTCTCCGCGCCGTGGAGCTTGGCGCCGGTGAGGTTCGCGCCGGTGAGGTCCGCGCTCTCGAGGGACGCGCGTGTGAGATCGGCGGCCACGAACGACGCGTCCCGCAGGCGCGCCTTGCGCAGAATGGCTCTCGATAGATTCGCGCCCTCGAACACCACCCGCTCGCCCGCGACACGCGCGAGGCTCGCGCCTTCGAGGTTCGTGCTGACAAACCTCGCGTCCGTGAGCTCCGCGCCATCCCACGTCGAGCCGGCCGCGCCGGTGCGCGCGAACGAGGCGCCCGCGAGCCGCGCTCCTTCGAGGCGGGCGCCCGGCATCTCCGCGTCGTCGAATCGGGCGCGCGCGCCGCTCGCCTCGTAAAGGCGCGCCTCGGGGATCTTCGCGGACTGAAAGCTCGCGCCGTCGAGCACGGCGCCCACGAAGTCGGCATTCGGCAGCTCGGCCCGTTCGAAGACCGCCCCACGGAGCGTGGCGCCCGAGAACCGTGCGTCCGGGCCACTCGCGCCGCGGAAGATCGTCCGCTCGCACCGCGCATTCGAGAGATCCGCCTCGCCGAGCAATGCGCCCGTCAAATCGGCGCCATCGAGCACGGCGCCCGTGAGGTCCGCGCGCGCGAGCGAGGCGCCCGCAGCCCGCGCCCCCGCGAGCACCGCCCCCACGAGCCGCGCCTCCGTCAGATCCGCGCCTTCGAGCTTAGCGCCGCGCAAGAGCGCGCCGCGGAGGTTTGTCCCGACGAGGGTTTGTCGCGACAGATCGAGCCCCGAGAGATCGGTGCCTGCGAGATCGAGCCCCACGAGGGAAACGCCGGTCTCGAGTTTTTCCAGGACCTCGAGCCGGCGCGCGTCCGCCCGCGCAGGTTCCAGCGCTCCCTCGGGCTTTGGGTCCAATGCGGCGACGTGTGCGCCCATGGCCGCGGCCGGTGCGCGCCGCGCCGCTGCCTTCCGGTGCCGGTAAAGCTCCTCGATGTCGAGCTTCGACAGGCTCGCGCCCTGCATGGGCTCCAGCGTGACGAACAACCCGTCCACGTCGGACGCGGATTCGTTGACCACGTCGATGACGCCGCGGAAAACCAGGTTCACCTTCATCGCGTCCGTGTCGAATGCCACGGTGTCGAGCGAAAACGCGACCTCCTCGAGCTCGTATTTTCGTTCGACGAACCCGCGCGGGCGCAGACCCGGCAGCCGGCCCTGGAGCACGCCGAAATCGGGGTGTACGCCGGTGATCACGAATGCCTCGTCCCCGCGGGCAGAGGTGATTTGTTGCGCCGCCGGAGCCGCCTGGTTTTCCGCCCCGTCCGATTCCGGACCCTTCACCGCTTTCGAGCGCGCCGCTGGGCCGAGGGGGCCGAAGCAGGCGGGTGGGAGCTTGTCCCGCGGGCTCTTCACCGGGCGATCCGGATCGTCGAGCTGCGGGGCGACGCGGCCGTCGCGACCGATCCCCACCGGGTTGTCAGGAAAACCGTCGCCACCAAAAGCGAGCTCGTAGACGAGCGGCACCTTGCGCCACAAGAGCGGTTTTCCGGGGCCCGTCTCCACGCCCATCATGCGCTCGAAGCGTCGTTCGCCGAACACGGCGATCTTGCGCTCGAATCCGCCCGCGCGTGGATCGCCGAATGCGAGGCTCACGACCGACGCCTCGACGGGGCCACGATCGGCGTGGGCGTGTCCCACGAGGGTCACGTCGACTCTCGGCTTCTGCACCTCGAGATCGCTGGCGTACGCGAGGCTCTTTCGTGGGTCGCCGTCGTGATGGACGTCGCCCTGGAGCGGCTCGGGCGCGGCGCGGAGGGTCGTCGTGCCGCGGGGGTTCAGGTCACACGTCGCCTTGACGAGGATCGTGCGTTTCGCGCGGACGCCCTGGGAAAACCACGGGATCGTGCCCACGGCGATCGTCGGATCGTGCAGAATGGGGAACCCTTCGCGCCCGAGGAGAGGCGCCTCGGCTGCGGGCAAATCGTCCGCGGGCAAACCATACGGCGCCGGTCGTGCTTCGGGGGCCGGCTCCACGGGCGTGGGCGCCACGAAGGGCATTCCGAACGAAAGGGGCGCGGGCGCGGCGAAGGGCAGGGCGAACGGCGGCGGGTTCCCGAGCGGCGGAAGTGGAGGCGGAGGTGG
>JANMGF010001296.1:0-7376 GCA_031374535.1 Polyangium sp. (in: bacteria) | reverse complement strand
CGCCATGGTCGAGTCGCGGCTCGGGGCGCTCGACGAAGCGGCGCGGCGGCTCTTGCGGGCGGCGAGCGTGTTTGGCGAGGTATTCTGGGCCGGACGCGTGGCGGCGCTGGTGGGGGGCGAGGCGCGGCGCGGCGGAGTCATGAGCGGGCTTTTGGCCCTCGTGGAGCGCGAAATCCTGGTGCGGCGTCGCGAGAGCCGCTTTTCGGGCGAGGAAGAGCTTTCCTTCCGGCATGCGCTCCTGCGCGAGGGCGCCTATGCCATGCTGACCGCGGCGGACAGGACGCTCGGGCATCGGCTCGCGGGCGAGTGGCTCGAGGCGCGGGGCGAGGGGGACGCGCGGGTGCTCGCGGAGCATTTCGAGAAGGGCGGCGATGGGCCGAGCGCGGGGCGGCATTACCTGCGCGCAGCGCAGCAGGCGATCTGGGGAGGTAATGCGCAGGAGGCGGCCATTCTCGTGCGCCGGGGGCTCGCGCTGCCGCTGCCGGTCGAGCTGCGCATCCGGCTTCTCGGCACGTTGTGCGAGTCGGCCATGTGGGAGCCTGCCCTGGCAGCCTCCGTGCAGCCCGAAGCTGAGGAGCTTCTTCGGATCGCAGCCCGTGGAAGCAAGCCCTGGATCCAGGCGATGCACCAACGGATCCAGGCTTTGGGTATCGCTGGCCGGATCGAAGATCTCCTCGCGCTCGTGGGCGAGTTCCGGCGGGCTGATGTCGAGGCAGATGCGGTTCACGCGAGAGCGGAGACGCTCGCTCTGGCCTGCTACATGCTCGACACGGCCGGACGCTCTGAAGATACAGAGGCATTGTACGGAGATCTCGAGGCGATCTCGCGAGCGGTCGGGGAGCAGGGCATCTTCACGAGGAGCCTCGTCCACATGACCATGGCGCTGCGGGAGGGAAGAATGGGCAATCCCGGCTGCATGCTCGAGCATGCGCGCAAGGCCCGAGAGCTCGTCAGGCCATGCGGTCACCGGCATGCGGAAAGCACCACGATCGTGACGATGGCCGTGGCCCTCTGGGGTGTCGGCGCCTCGACCGAGGCCGAACTGCTGCTTCAGGCACTGCCCAAGTCGGGTATGGAGCTCGCGATCGCAGTAGCGTATGTGCCTTTTGGCCTGGCCTGGCTGCTCGCGGACCGATGCGAGATGGGCGAGGCGCGCGTCCTCGCGGCCCACCTCGTCAGCTCAGGGCGAGCCCGCGGCTTGCCCGTCGACGAGGGCCAGGGCCGCTGGGTCCTCGCGGAGGTGCTGCGGCGCTGGGGCGAGCACGAGGCCGCGGATCGGGAGATAGAAGCCGCCCTGGCGCTCTTGCGCCCCACCGTCCCCCTCGACGTCCCAGGCGCACTGGCCACGAAGGCGGCCCTGAAGCTCCAGCAGGGCAAACCCGCGGAGGCGCTCGCAGCCGCGGAGGAGGGCCTCTCGCGCCAGGCTGCCATGCGATTGCACGACCACTTCTTCCGAGGCTCCTTCCTGCGCCTCGTCCACATCGAGAGCCTTGAAGCCAATGGCCGCCACGACGAAGCCCGCGCGGCGCTCGCGAATGCGCGGGACCGCCTTCTTGCGATTGCCGCGAAGATCGACGATCCCGCCTACCAAAAGAGCTTCCTCGAAAACGTCCCCGAAAATCGCCGCACCCTCGAGCTAGCGCGCGCGTGGTTCAAGGAGGGCGAACGCCTCGTTCCTCGGGGAACGTGAAAGATCCTGCTCTGAGCGGCGCCGGCGTTCACGCGTCCGGCACGACGAAGAGCGTGATGCTGTTCGGCGGATACGTCGCCGTGAAGCCGCTCGCGGTCACCGCCTGGTTCGCCTCGTGCACGATCGCGCCGAGGTTCGCGTCGCTGTAGCGGTACACCTCCGCTGCCGTCCCAGGATTGAAGCCCGCGAGCCCGAGCGCGCTCGTCTCCGCGACGCCCGATTTGTTGACGACCATGATGGTCAGGAAACCGTCGACCGTGCTCTCGGCGGCGTACACGGAGAGGCGCGATGGGTCCGAGCTCGCGCTCTCGACGGCCATATTGCCGAATCCGCTGCCCGCGCCGTCATAATTGCGGTACATGCGGAACGCGAACGCGCCCGGGTGCGTGAGCTCGAACGTGGGCATGTGCGTCGGATCGTACGTCCACAGGGTCGCGAGATCCACGCGCTCGCGCCCGAAGATGCCGAGTGCGTCGGCCTGGGCGAGCGCGCCGTTGATATGGTCGAGGGCGCCGAAGTTGTACTCGGTGATGGCGATCTTGGTCAGCGGGTACTTCTGGTCCACCCACCCGCGCATGCGCGGGATGAGGCGTACGGGCTCGTCGTACCAGCCCGGGGCGATATAGGTCGGATCCCAGAGCGAGCGCGTCGAGGCCAGCCGATCTTGCTGCTTCTGCGCGTCGCCCGCAGGCTTCAGCGCGATGCCGCCGTAGGGATAGTAGTGCAGGTCGAGGTAATCAAGGATGCGGACGCTGTTGGCCTGCTCGTACGCCTTCATCTGCCCGAGGTACCAGGGCACGAAGGGCTCGTCGCCGTGGGCCATGCGATCCTGGCGGCAATCTCGCCAGAACGACTTGTTGTTGTCCAGGCAATCCTGGGTGACCACCCTGTCCTTGGCCGAGTAGAGATACTCCTCCCAGCCCCACGCGACCGGGCCGAGCGTCTTGGCGCTGGGGTCCGCGGCCTTGATCGCTGCCGCGTAGGCGTATGTGCGATCGCGGACCTCGTCGTAGCTCGCCGGGTCGGGGTGCACGTCGCGGTGGGTGTCGCTCCAGAGCGCCGGCTCGTTGTCGAGGTTATAATAGGCCACACCGCCATTGGCCGCGGTACCAAACTGGCTGACGAGGTGGCTCACCCAGCCCTGCACGAAGGTGTGGTTGGCCGCGATGCTGGTGTCCAGCGGATTTCCACCGGAGATCGGGATCGATTGGGTGGGATCGCCTGGATCCGGGACGTAGCCATTGCCGCAGCTTCCATAGAAATCGGTCTGGTCGGGGTGCTCTGTGCTGGTATAGCTACACGAGGTCTTGTCCTTGGCCACGTAGCCGACCATCGGGACGGTCATGAGGGACCTCGTCGACGTGGACACGTCCTGCGCGACGAACTGGTTCGCCGCCGACACGGACGAGCTCGGGTCGGGCTTGTACTCGCCGGCGTTCTTGAAGTACCAGTCGGAGGCGCGGCTCGCCGCGTCGGTCAGGTAATTGTAGCGGGTCGCCGCGTTGCCACCCCAGCGGCGCACGGGCAGCCGGAGCGTGCTGGCCATGGTGGGCGTGATCTCGAGCCCGTTGATGCCATAGATGTCGGGGCTGATGCTGTGGCGCCCCGTGGCCACATTCACGCTCAGCGTCAGTGGCGGCGGGGGCGTGCCCAGCGCGAGCGAGATATCGTCGAGGTAGAGCGACTGCGACAGAGACGAAGTGTCGCCGCCGGCCTCCTGCCAGAGGAGGCCCTTGATCAGCGCCGGGCTCCCGAGGCTGGAGAGGGGGATATCGACCTGATTCCACTGGTTCGCCTGCAGGGCGACGCTCACCTTCGGCCCGTCGGTGTTTCCATTCCCGTCGCGGAGGAAGAAGCGGACCTTCTGCGCGCCACTCGTCCCGCCGTGGATCCAGAATCGCACGAGGTCGTAGCCCGACGTGTCGACAGGCGCACTGGAGCTCGGGCGCAGCTCCAAACCATTCCAATTCGCGGAAAATGTGACCGAGATCGAATTCGACCCCCCGTGCGCCGGCGAGTTCGCGGTGAGGCTGTGCGGAGTCCACGACGCCCAGCTATTCCAGCCGGCGGCGAGCGCATCGCCGTAGACGAGGAGGTCCGTGTTGACCGCCTGGGCGCTCTCCTCCGTCGCGGGGATGTATTCGTCGTGCTCGACGACGCAACCGACGCCGAAGAGAGCCAGGGTGAGACCGATTCCGACCAAAGACGTGCGCTTCTTCATCGTATCCTCCGTCGATCCGGGGAGACCGTCGACTGGCTCGCGAGTCGTTCGCGGGTTCGCGAAGCCAAAAAAGCAACCGGCGTGCCAGCTGCATCTGGCTGGGGGTTCGGTGACTTTCCCCCTCCGCCCCCGCGAAGCTGTCCGCTCCAGCGGACGGCGGGGTGTCTTCAGCAGGAGACGCGTCCGCGCTGGCGGACTCGAGGGTCGCCCCCGTCCCCCTTCCCCCCGCGCTCGAACCCGTCTATCAACGCGCTTGATGTCGTCCGCACCCAGGAACACCTCTCCCCCTGCGGGGGAGCCATCGGCCAGGAGCAGCCAGGCAACGCTGTCCCGCGCGGAGCAGGAGCGGGATTTCTACCGCAAGCTGCTCGAGCTCGGGCAGGCCGAGGAGATCAAGCCATTCCTCGCCGACGCCCTCGCGCTCATCGTGAAGCTCACGGGCGCTCGCATGGGGTATGTCGAGCTCAGGAGCGATCCGGATACCCAGGACGAACCGCCGTTCTGGGTCGCTCACGGCTGCCAGGACGACGAGGTCCAGGAGATCCGCGCCGCGTTCTCGGCGGGCGTGATGGCCGCGGCCATCGCCACCGGCCGCACGATCATCACCGTATCGGCTTTCACAGACCCGCGCTTCAGCACGAACGCGAGCGTGCAGCGTAACCGCATCGAGGCGGTGATCTGCGCTCCGGTCGGGGTGGCTCCGCCGGTGGGCGTCGTCTACCTCCAGGACCGCGCCGACAAAGGGCTGTTCACGGAGGAGGATCGGAGCCGGGTCGAGGCGTTCGCCCGCCACCTCGCCCCCTTCACCGAGCGGCTCCTGCTGCGTAGGCGCACCCGCGACGAGGCCAATCCAACCCTTGCCTTCCGTCAGAAGCTCCAGGCCGATGGGGTGATCGGGCGCAGCCCCGCCCTCGCGCGCGTGCTCCAGCAGGCCGCGGTGGCGGCGCCGCTCGACGTGACCGTCCTGCTCACGGGCCCCTCGGGGACCGGCAAGACGCAGCTCGCCCGCGTCCTGCACGACAGCAGCCCGCGGGCCCGCCGCCCCTTCGTCGAGCTCAACTGCGCGGCGCTGCCCGAGTCGCTGCTCGAGAGCGAGCTGTTCGGCGCGATGCCCGGCGCGCACTCCACAGCGAACCGCAAGATCGACGGCAAGGTGGCCGCCGCCGAGGGCGGCACGCTCTTCCTCGACGAGATTGGCGAGCTGAAGCTGTCGGCGCAATCGAAGCTGTTGCAGCTCTTGCAATCGAAGGAGTATTACCCGCTCGGCGCGACGCGCCCGGTGCGCGCCGACGTGCGGGTCATCGCGGCGACCAACGTCGACCTCAAGGCGGCCGTGCAGCGCAAGGAGTTCCGAGAGGATCTCTTTTATCGATTGCACGTGCTGCCGATCCGCATTCCGCCGCTCTACGAGCGCCGGGAGGACGTGGCGTTGCTTGCCGAGCATTTCTGCACCGCTGCATCGAGCGCCCACGGTCTGCCCTCGGTGCGCCTCGGCGTCGACGCGATCTGCGCGGTCGAGGCCGCGGAGTGGAGCGGCAACGCGCGCGAGCTCGCCCACGTGGTCGAGGCGGCGGTGATTCGCGCTGCGGCCGAGGGGCGCGGCGAGGTCGAGCGCTGTCACCTGTTTCCCGCCGAGCAGGTCCCGCCCGAGCCCGAACCCGATGTCACTGCCACGAGGCCCGTCAAGATGGCGCCGTACAAGGGCCTTTCCTTCCAGGAGGCGACGCTGCGGTTCCAGGCGGAGCTCTTGCGCGCGACGCTCGAGGAGTGCGGCTGGAACGTGACCGAGGCGGCGACGAAGCTCGACCTGGCCCGGTCCCACGCATACAAGCTCGTTCGCGCTTTCGGACTGACGCCGCAAGGCGGAAGCGGGCAGCTTCTTTGATCGTCCTAATAAGCCATCCCCGGGCAATACACGCCCGAGCGTAGATCCTCGTAGGGCCCCATCGTGATCAACGTCTCGAGGCGCAGCACGCGCAGCGACGCTTCGTGGAGCGCCCAGCGCAAGGTGTCCGGATAGAGCCGCGCCGGCAGGTGCACGAGCGGCGGCGGCACGCGCCCCTCCTCGGCGCGCATGGCGTGCGAGGCGCCGATCCACAGATCGCGCAGGACCTCCTCCGACTCGCACATCACGTGGCCGAGCAGCCAGAAGCCGGTCGTGTACCCGACGATGCGCCCATCACGCGCCGAGACCGCGACGTAGGGGGCGGCGGGGCCCGGCGTGGCGACGGCCGCCCGGATGTCGTTCCTCCGGCTGAATCCGTGCGCGCGCTGGAACATCGCGTCGCACGCCTCGACGTCCTCCGCGCGCATCGCGCGGATCTCGACGGCCCCCCTCACGCGCAGGTCGGAATTCACGAACCCGGTCAGCGCGCAGAGCTGCTCGCGCGGCGTGAAGCCGAGCGACATCCACAGTTGGTACGAGCGCACGTTGCTGGCGTGCTGGACCCCGCGGACGTACGTCTTGCCGATCTCCTCCGCGCGGGCGAAGATGGCCGCCATCAGGGCGAAGCCGTGCCCCCGGCTGCCACGGGCCACGCTGATGGGGCCGGGCGCGGCGACGAAATCGCGCTCATCGAGGAAGTTCGAGCCGACCACGCGTCCGTCCTCGTCGAGCGCCACGATGGCGTAATAGTCGGGGCTCTCGATGAAGCCGCGCACGGCGGCGCGCGCGAAGTCGACGCTGGGCCATTCGGGCGGCAAGCTCACCGACGCATTGAAATCATTGAACGAGTCGAATAAGATCTGCGCGATCGGCTCGAGGTCGTCGAGCCTTGCCTGGCGAATGGTGCAGAGGGGCTCGATGCGACGGTCCTTATTCATGCAGATTCCTTTCCGTGTCTACTTCGGCGGTTCGCGTGCCCGAGCGGCGGCGAAGAGGGGGCGAACGCGTCGGCCATCCGGTCGTGCGCGGCGTGTCCGCTGCTCAGCATTCCGCGTGCCATGGCCCTGGATGGCCATTTCGCGCCGCCGGAGCGAGGTCGCCGCGCCTCCGCTGTCGGCCTCGTCTCCTGCAGCGGACTTCGCCGCGGGCCGAGTCCGCTCCCGCGGACACGCGCCGGGCGTATGCTTTGGCCTCGGCTCGCCGAAGCAAAACGACCTTGCCTCGCGCCTTTCGGCGGCCCTCGAGCGGGCGGAGGCTGCCTTGCCCACGGATGCCGGGCTCCCCATCTTCGTCTGCTGTTGCACGGTGCACGATGCCCCTCGGCTTGTCCTGTCGGGCGAAGCGCTCACGGTGGAACCACGGCGAGGCATTTTCGGGGGGTTCGTGGCGAGCCGACGGTCGTGAGCGAACACGTCATGTCCGCCGACCGGATATGCGGGCCATGCGCGTGCGCGCAGACGAGAAGAATCTGACCGGGATTGCCGGCCTCGTGCCTTTCGGGGCCTACGTCCGAGATCTGGGCCTCGACTCGCGATTGAAGACCTTCAATCACCTCAAGTCCGAGCGCAATGTGGTCTACC
>JANMGF010001274.1:0-9213 GCA_031374535.1 Polyangium sp. (in: bacteria) | reverse complement strand
GTTGCCGGGGGGTTTTTTATTTGGGGGGGTTTGCTATGTAAATCGCCCGGGTCCGGGCGGTGCCTGGTCGGGGGCCTGGGGTGTAAAACCCGTGGTGGGGCCGGGGGAAAACCCCCAGCGAGGCGTCCCCGCATGAAACCTAGGCTCAGGCGATCGAGCGCAGCACTTCCTCGATCATGACCTGATGCTCGCGCGGATCGGCCCAGCGCGCGCGGCCCTCGGGCGGGAGCTGGTCGATGGGATCGAAGTAGAGGTACTTCTGGCCGGGCTTGACGCTCGGGCTCTCGAAGACGCTGATGCCCGTCGTGCGGTCGTACGCCTCGTACGAGTGCACCGCGCGTTTGCCGCCGCCGCCGGGGGCGTCGACGACGACCGTGGGCGTGTTGAAGCCCGCGGTCGAACCCCGCACGTGTTTCTCGATGAGCTCGCCCGTGGCGACCGTGGTGCGCAGATCCTCGGCGCCCTGCACGAGGTCGTGCACGTACACGTAATACGGCTGCACGTTGAGGTGACCGAGACGCTTGACGAGGAGCTTCATGGTCTCCGGATCGTCGTTCACGCCGCGGATGAGCACGCTCTGGTTACGCACGCGGATGCCCCGCTCGAAGAGCTTCAGCATCGCGTCGCGCGTGATGCCGGTGATCTCGCCCGGGTTGTTGAAGTGCGTGTGGACCGCGACCTCCTTGTGCAGCTTGCGGCCGAGGTCCGAGATGTACGTGACCGCGTCGATCCACTCGTCGTCCGTGAGGATCTTCTGCGGCATCACGGCCGGACCCTTCGTCGCCAGGCGGATCCTTCGGATGTTGTCCATCCGGAGGAGGGTCTCGCCGATGCCGCGGATCTGCTCGGGCCGCAGGTTGTACGCGTCGCCGCCCGAAACGACGATGTCCTCGAGCTCGGGGCGCGAGGCGATGTACGCGTAGGCCGCGCGCCAGCGCTCCTCGTCGACCTTGAAGTGGGTCTTCTCGACCTCCTCGGTGTCGATGCCGACGGCATAACTACGCGTGCAGAAGCGGCAGTAGACCGGGCAGGTGTCGAGGGGCAGGAACAGCGCCTTGTCGGCGTAGCGGTGCGTGAGCCCTGGGACGGGCGCGTCCGCGCGTTCGTGCAGCGAGTCGAGCCCGAGCTTCGGGTGATCCGAGAGGAAGCGTGATTTCAGGGGGATGAACTGGATACGCAGCGGATCCCGATAGGGATCGTTCCAGTCGATGAGCGAAAGCAGGTACGGCGAGACGCGTACGCTCATCGGCGCGCGGGCGAAGCCCTCGGTCGCGTCCTTGATGAAGTCCTCGGAGACGAGCTCCCGCAGGGCTTCGAGCAGCTTGTCGGGCCGGGTGATCGATTTCTTCGACTGCCAGCGGTGATCGAGGAATTGCTCCTCGGTCACGTCGGCATAAGCGGGAATTCTCCGCCAGTCCGGCGCCTCCTTGAAGCTCTTGTAGGTGAGCTTCGCCGGATCGACCGGGGGCTTCTGGGGTACGATTTCGTAGCTGCGTTTGCTGAGCTCGACGAGGCTTTGGGCAGTCATGGTTCGCCCCACGGGGTTTCTGGCGGCCCTCGGGCTCGCCCGGCTGATGGCGTCCCCGTAGAACAATCGAGCGTCCGTGCAAGCCGCAGGAAGGGACGATCCTAGCACGAGGAGTGCCCCGGGGTCTCCAGGCTGTTGACGAAAGGCCTTGTTTTGCCGCGATGCGCTCAACGCGGCGCGGCGGATGAGGAGGATCCCGTGCTCCAGGTTTACGTCCTCCCAGCGCAACCGCCAGAGCTCGGCCCCCCGCGATCCGCGATCGCGGGGGGAGGCGTCATGGCTGGCAATTGCCGTTCATGCAGACCTGGTTGTTGTCGCAGTTGTCGCCGCAGGCGCCGCAGTTTTCTTGGTTCGTCTGCAGGTCGACGCAGCCCGTGTCGTTTCCGCAATAGGTACGGTCCGGGTCGCAAATGCACTGCCCGGAGACGCACTTGTCGTTGCAGAGCGAGCCGCACTGCCCGCAGCTCGCCGGATCCGAGGAGAGGTCGCGGCAGCCCTCGTCGGGGCCGCACTGGGTCTGGCCCTGCTGGCACTGGCACTGGCCCGAGATGCACTGGCCCATCCCGCAGTTGGTCCCGCACTGGCCGCAGCTCGAGGTATCCGAGGACAGATCCACGCAGCCGATCCCGTTCCCGCAGAGCACCTGCCCTTGGGGACAGACGCACTGACCCGCCATGCAGGTGCCGTTGCCACAGCTCACGTCGCAGGAGCCGCAGTGCTTAGGATCGTTCGAGAGATCGGCGCATGCCCCGTCGCACGCCACCGACCCCATCGGGCAGGGCCCGCACTGCCCAGAGACGCAAGGCTGGCCGACGAGGCAGGCGTTACTGCATTGACCGCAGTGCGTGGGGTCGCTGGAGAGATCGAAGCAGCCATCCTCGCAGGCGACCTTGCCCGTGCCGCACACGCAGACACCTGCGCTGCATGACGCGCCCGGGCCACAGATGACGTCGCCGCAGGGCGTCCCGCCGCCGGTCCCGCCGCCGGTCCCACCCCCTGAGCCGCCCGTGCTCGTGCCCGTCGAGGCGCCGGCGTTGCCGGATCCGCCGCCCCCCGTGTTGGGATCCGAGCCGCACCCACCAGCGCTCGCCAGAGAAGCGCCCATGACGAGCCCAAGAAAAACCACTGCCAAGCCACTTCCGCGCATGCTCACCTCCGGGACCGGGCAGAAAGCGCCCGTTCCTCAGCGACCTTTCAGAGCCCCGAAGGCGGCAGCTCGGCTCATGTTTTTCGCGAAGCCCCCGAACAGCGGGCGGCGTGCTTCACTTGCACTCGCCTTCGACGCACTCCTGGCCATCGGCGCAGCTCGTGTCGCAGTCGCCGCAGTTCTCGTGATCGGAGCTCGGGTCGACGCACACCTCGTCGCACGAGATCCGCGGCGGCGCGCAGCCACGGCTCGAGCACTTGCCCGCGTGGCACGCGTCGTCGCTCTCGCACGCATGACTGCACGCGCCGCAGTTCTGTGGGTCGGTGTCGAGGGAGGCGCATACGCCGCCGCACATGGTCTGCCCCGCAGGGCACACGCAGCTGCCCGCCGAGCAGAAGGCGCCGCCGACACACGCGATGTCGCAGCTGCCGCAATGGGCGTTGCTGGCGGACAGATCGAAGCACGCGCCGCACGCGGTGGCCGGCGGCGCGCAGGTGGGAGGCGCTCCCCCACCTCCCCCGCCGCCCTCGCCCGCGGGCACGAGCGGCTCGATCAGCGTGTCTCCGCAGCCCGCGCTGAGCAGCCATGCCACGGCGGGCAGGCACGCGCGGGCCACGAGGCGTCGGAGGAGGGCTGGGGACATCGGGCTTCTCCTGGGAAAAGAGCCCCAGGGCCGCGGCCCCGGCTCAGCTTTCTCGCGTAGGATCGCCGAACCAGCACGGGCTGTCCTCATCGAATCGCGACCTCGAGCCCCACCCCGAATGCGAGCAGCGGCTGGCCGAAATAGGCATCGGTCGAGCGACCGGGCAAGCGAAGGACGGGGCGCGGGGTGACGACCGCCCCGAGCGCCTCAAGACAGACACCGAAGCCCGGAAGCGCGCGCCACACGAGCCCCCAGCGGGCAAAGGGGAGCGCGTACGGGACGGAGCCGTCGCGCCCCTCGACGCGAGCCGTCTGCGGCTGGCCGTAATAGCTCAAGAACCCGGCGCCGAGCCCCGCGCCCAGGCCCATCCCCACAGGGCTCGCCGGGTCGAGCACATCGAGCCAGGCGCCCAAGCCGAGCACGCCCGCGGCGAGCTGCACCCGGCCCTCGGACGACGCGATCGTCGTCGGCAGGACCGGCACGAGCGCGACAAGATCGCCGCCGAGGCGGCCGGCAAACATCCACCGCGCCCCCGCCACCAGCGTACCCGCGGCCGAGATACCGTCGCCGCGCGGGTGAACGAGCGCAGCGGGCGCGAGCCGCAGGCTAAGCCGAAAAGGGCGGGCAGGGCCGTGAACCGGCGGCGCGGGCCGAGGACGCTCCGGCAGACGGAGCGGCGGGATGAGCGGGCCCGGCGGAGGTGGCGCCGATCGCGCGACGGGCGGAGAGGTCCGTGGAGGTGGAGGCTGGCCGTCGGAGATGGGGTCTGGCCCGGATGATTCCATGGGCAGCAGCCGCCCGCGTAGCAGCTCGACCGCGCGGAGCGAGAGCGCGGCGGAATCTCCCTCCTCTCCGCGCTGCTCTTCAACGTGGATCGTTTCCGGCGCCGAGTTGACCCAGATGTCGATCGCGCGCTTCGATGCGGCCACCCGCAGCACGGCGCGCGCGCCGCGGGCTCGGCCGAGTTCGGCGAGATCGCGCTCGGTCGCGGGCGAGATCTCAAGGGTCACGCCGAGCGGGACGAGCTCGTCGACGAGGTGCCTCGTCACCGGATCGCCCGCACCCGCGTGGACGAGCAGCACGTGGCGCTCCTCCGCCTGCGCGTGTGTCTGTACGAGCGCGAGCGCGAGGAGGGCCAGGGCTGCCAGCGTGCGCGCGCTCAAGGCCCGGCGGCGGCCCTCGCCAGAGACGCGTACGCGCCGTCGGGATGGCGATGTAGGTACAGCTTGGCGGTCGCACGCGCGCCGGCCGCGTCCCCCAGGCGGCGCCTCAGCTCGATGACCCTGCCGAGCGCCTGCTCCGCCAGGCTGCCTTTCGGCACCTCGTCCAGGTAGCGCTCGAACCAGCCGAGCGCCTCCGCGGGTGCATTCTCGTGGTCCGCTGCGATCTTGCCGAGCAAGAACGCCGAGCGCCCCCGTGCCCCGAGTTCGCGTGCGCGCATGAGCGCCTGCCGGGCGCGCACGGGCTGCCCCGCGAAGCGAGCCTCGTCCGCGAGGTCGAGCAGCAGCGGAGCCGGAACCGCCGCGAGGACGCGCTCGAAGCCCTCCCGCTCGATGGCCGCCATCGCCTCGCGATGCCGGCCCTCGGCCGCGAGCGCGCGCCAGGCCGGCCCGTCGCGGTGGCCCTCGGAAGGCGACGGCGCGACCAGAACCGCGGAGGGCACGGCGGCAGGTGCCGCGGGCGCGGGGACCACCAAGACGGCCGGAGGCTCTTCTACCGGGGTGCTCGACGCGTCCCCTCCGGCCTGCACGGGCGAGGCGGTCACCTCGCTGCGCTGCGCCCCCACCTCGACGCGCAGCCGTTCTCCCTGGGCGAGCGCGCGCCCGTCACCGAGCATGGGTCCCTTCACGAGGACCTTGCCCTCGATCATGCGTAGCTCGAGCGTCTCGCGCGTCGGATCCCAGGCGACGTCGAACTCGGTCCCGACCACGGCAATCTCGAAGGGGCCGACCTGCACGTCCCAGCGCGTGGAGGGGCCCTTGTGCGCGACGCTCGCGCGGGCCGAACCCCGCTCGAGCAAAACCGCGGCACCGTCTGCATCGGCGCGCGTGACCCTCGCGCGCGCGCCCGACGCGAGCGTCACCACGCTGCCCTCGGAGAAACGCACCGGCATCTGCTCGGGCCCGACGGCGATCCAGGCTCCGAGCCTGCCTGGCTCGGTCCCGACCACATAGGTGATGGCCGGGCGCTTCGGGAGCAAGAGGAAGAGAGCAGCGAAGAGGGCGGCGGCGACGAGGGCGATCACGAGGGGTCGCCGCGAGCCCGGGCGTCGCCGCTGCCAGCCTTCGAGCGCGCGCCGGCGCGCCCCGTCAAGGGTGGGGCCGGGCTCCGCCATGTCGTCCGAGGCGGCGCGCACCTTTCGCGCGAGCTTCGTGAGCGGGTTCAGGTCCATCGCTCCCCCTCAGCCATCCATGCTTTCAGCGCCGGATCGCCCGCGGCGATGGCGCTGAAGCGCTGCTCGGCGCGCACGAGGCGCCTCTTGATCGTGGCGAGAGACACCTCGCACGCGCGGGCCACGTCCTCGAGCGGCATCTCCTCGATGTAGCGGAGCGCGAACGCCACGCGCTCGGCCGCCGGGAGCTGCGCGAGCGCCGCATACATCCGTCGGACGGCCTCGCGCGCACCGAGGTCGAGCTCGCAGGACGGCTCGGGCACCGGCTCGTCGCGCCGCCAGAAGAAGATGAGGCGCGCGAGTTTGCGGCGACGGATTGCGCGGTGCGCGGTGTGCGCCGCGACCGAGCTGATCCAGCACTTGAGCGCACTCGGGTCCCGCACCTGATCGATCGACCCGAGCATGGTGACGAACGCGTCGTGGACCAGATCCTCGGACTCCGCGTCGTGCCCCATGATCCGGCGCATGAGGCGCTCGACGAGCGGACCGTACCGATCAAGCAGCGCCGCGCCGGCCCACGCCTCTCCGCCGCGCACGCCGCGGATGATCTCCTCGTCCGAGCGCGCCGGCTGCGGCATGCGGACGACGGCCGCACCGCCGATCTGGGACACGGATCCCGGTTGCTTCGTGGCGAGCTTGGGGGTCGGACTCATGCGAAGCGTGTCGATGGTAGCAGGGTCGCCCGCCCCGCGATACGCTCGCGGGACGGGCGCTTACGGTTGGAGCCGGCCCGCTACGGGCAGGTGTTCCCCTGGACGCAGACAGCGAAGTCGTCGCCCGGGTAGGTGCAGCACGTCGTCCCCGCGCCGCAGGCGCCGCACGGGCAGGACGTGCAGGCCGGCGAGGTGAAGTAATTCTCGCAGTTGCCGTTCACGCACAGCTCCTCGCTCGCGCAGACGTTGCCGCAGCCGCCGCAATGCAGCGGGCTCGAGGCGAGCTCCGCGTCGCTCAGGCAGACGCCGTTGCAGAACTGCTGGCCGATCGACTGGCAGTTCGTCTCGACGCAGGCGCCGTCTACGCAGCGCGGGTTGTTGAGGCCCTTGGTGCCGCAGTTGTTGGCGCACGCGCCGCAGTTTCCGAAGTCGTTCATGATATCGCGGCACTGGCCGGAGCACGAGGTGAGGCCCGGCTTGCACACGCACGTGCCGCTGCCGTCGCAGTACTGCCGATCGTTGCCGCACTGGCTGCCGCACATGCCGCAGTTGAAGGGGTCGGTCTGCAGGTTCGAGCAGAACTGGCCGCCGCCGCAGCTCGTCCCCATGCACTGGCACATGCCGTTCTGGCAGGTTTCGCCTAAGCCGCAGTTGTCGCCGTAGGCGCCGCAGTTGAACGCATCGCTCGCCGTATCGACGCAGGCGCCGAGGCAGGTTTGCTTGCCCATCGGGCAGACGCACTGGCCGGACACGCACGTCTCGCCCGGGTTGCAGTTGTTGCCGCAGGCGCCGCAATGATCGGGGTCGCTCGACAGATCGATGCAGCCATCGAACCCGCCGCAGTTGACCTGGCCGACCATGGGGCATACGCACTGCCCGGAGACGCAGTTCAGGTCCACGCCGCAGCCGTTGCCGCAGGCGCCGCAGTTGTTCGTGTCGCTCGAGAGATCGACGCAGCCGATGTTGCCGCCGCAGTAGATCTGCCCCGCGCCGCAGGTGCACTGGCCCGCGTTGCACATCGCGTTCGGGCCGCAGGCGTTGCCGCAGGCGCCGCAGTTCATGGGGTCGCTCGCAACGTTCGAGCACTTGTTGTCGCACACGATCTCGCCCATCGGGCACGCCGTGCACGTGCCGGAGACGCAGTTCTGGCCGATGGCGCACGCGGCCCCGCAGGCGCCGCAGTTCGTCGGATCGCTCGACAGATCGGAGCAGCCGCTCGGGCAGGTGACCTGGCCGGGCATGCACTGGCAGATGCCGCCGTTGCACACCGCGCCCGGGTTGCACGGCTGGCCGCAGGCGCCGCAGTTCTGCGGATCGCTCAACGGGTCGGAGCAGATGCCGTCGCACACAGCTTGCCCGACCGGGCACGCGCAGGCGCCGGAGGTGCAGGTGCTGCCGATGGGACAGGCGAGGCCGCAGCTGCCGCAGTTGTTGACGTCGCTCGACAGGTCCGCACACGTCCCCTGCGCGTTGCAGGACACGGTACCCGCGGGGCAGACGCACAGGCCCGCGGCGCAGCTCGCGCCCGGGGGACACGCGGTCGCGCACGCGCCGCAGTTGGTCGGATCCGTGGCGACGTTCGTGCAGATGCCGCCGCCGCACAGATCGGGCGTCCCGCCGCCGCATTGCTGGCATTGCCCATCGACGCAGGCCCCGGCGCACGTGTTGCCGCAGACGCCGCAGTTCTGGGCGTCGCTCGTGAGATCCACGCAGCCCGGCCCGCACTGCGTCGACGGCGGCGCGCAGGCCATCCCGCCGGCGCCGCCCTGACCGCCAGCGCCCGCCGTCCCTCCGGTGCCGCCGATGCCACCGGTGCCGCCGATGCCACCGGCGCCGCCCATCCCGCCCATCCCGCCCGTGCTGCTCGCGCTGGCAGCGCCGGCGCCCGAGGTGTTCGAGGTCTGGTCATCGCCGCAGCCGGCGACCTGCCCCGCCACGACGAGGGTCATCGTCACCAGCCCTGCCCATAACCACGCTAAACGAAGTTGCATGAAGACTCCTCCTTGCTCCGGAGAAGAAAGAGCCTTCGCACGTGCCGGACGGCTCAGCTTTTTCTGCTGGGCGCCGACGGGCACGCGGTGGCGCCCACCACCGCCGGCGCCCACCGTGAAGGATTACTGTGGATCTCTTTCCGGAGCCGGAGCCCGCGCTGCCTTGAACGTCCGGTAATGCCCCACCACGCACCCCACGTACCCTTGCGTCTCCGCATACGGCGGGATGCCTTGATACCGAATCACCGCGTTTTCACCCGCGTTGTAGCCGGCGACCGTGAGCTCGAGGTCCCCGTTGAACATGTTCGCGAGCACGCGCAAATACCGGCTTCCGCCCAGGATGTTCTCGCGTGGATCAAAGGCGTCGCGCACCTGCATTCGGAGCGCCGTCGGCGGCATGAGCTGCATCAGGCCCTGCGCGCCCGTGGGCGAGACGGCGCGTGGATCGAAGTCGCTCTCGCACTTGATGATCGCGCGAATGAGCTCCTCGGGGAGCCGATAAAGACGGGCGCCCTCGCGAATCCAGGAGTCATACCGCCCAAAACGCTCCGGCGAACGGTCGCTCGGCATGGATACCGTGAAAAGATCCGCCGCCTTCTTGCGTGACTTTTTGTCGTCGGCGGTCGAGAACCGATCCATCTTGCCGCCCGACTTTGCGCCGCGGACGGGTTGGCTCGTGACGTGCACGTTTCCCTGCGCGTCCGTGTACGTGTAGATGTCGGCGTTCGCGCGCCCCGGAACGAGCAACGCGGCCCCGAGGCCGAGCAGGCCGAGGACAGAACGTGCCGAGGTGAGCGAGGAGGCGGCCAAGCGAGGCCAGGATAGCACACGATCGAACGGCGGCATCCAGGGCCGAACC
>JANMGF010000268.1:0-2199 GCA_031374535.1 Polyangium sp. (in: bacteria) | reverse complement strand
CTGCAGGTGGCTCGCGGCGACGACGAGACCCATGCCGCCCTCGCCGAGCTTGCGTTCGATGCGGTATTTGCCAGCGACGACGAGCCCGACGCGCGGGACGAAGCGGGCCGCGTTACGGCTATCGCTGGGGTAACTCATCGTTCACTGGGACGAAGGGGCGATTGCTCGGGGGCTCGAAAACGATACCGAAAGGTCCTCCGAGTGCCAAGCCTCGCCTCGTGCCTCCATGCGCCTTGCGGCGCCCGGGCCGACTTCGATAGAGTCCCAGTGACCATGTGGGCCCGCGCGCATTTTCCCTTTCTGCCGAGCGCTCGCGTGTTTTCCTTGCGCCGCGCCTTCACGCTCGTCGCCGCGCTCGCCGGGGCCGGTGGGCTCGTGCATGCGTCGGGATGTGGGCTGCGGGTCGCGGACAGCCCGACGCAGCCGATCCCGTGTTTCCATGCGATGGACTGTCCACCGTCGCAGGATCCGTGCGTGGTCTCGACCTGCTTCGAGCAGCAGTGCTCGATGGTGCCGGCCGCGGCGAACACCGTGGTGCGCGAGCAAAAAGCGGGCGATTGCCGCATGCGGGTATGCGACGGCAATACGCACGTCCTGGAGATCGCCGACGACGTCGACGTGCCGGCCGACGACGGCAACGACTGCACGACGGCCGCGTGCACGGGCGGCGCGGGCGTACACGAGCCCATCGAGGTCGGCGAGGCGTGCGGCGAGAGCGGCGTATGCAACGGCAAGGGCGCGTGCGGCGCGTGTTTGCCCGGGGCCGAACGTTGCGAGGGGAACGCGGTCGCGACGTGTGACGAGGAGGGCGCGTGGGCAAACACGCCTTGCCCCGAGGGACGCCCGCTCTGCAAGGGACAAGCGTGCGTCGGGCTGCGGCAGATCGCGGCCGGCGGGGCGCATACGTGTGCGCTCTTCGCGGATGGATCGGCGCGTTGTTTCGGCGCTTCGGGCCCGCGGCGAGGGCTCTATGGAGCGACGCCGGTCGCGGGCGTGGTGGGCGCGGTCGATCTCGCGCTCGGCGGGGCGCATGCGTGCGCGAGGCGCACCGACGGCACGGTCCTCTGCTGGGGGCACAATGGTTTCGGGCAGATCGGCGACGGCACGAGCGAAGGTCCCCGCGCGCCGACGCCGGTCCTCGGCCTCGCAGGCGCGACCGCGATCGCGGCGGGCGAAGCGCACACGTGTGCGATCGTCGACGGCGGCAAGGTCCAGTGCTGGGGTCGCGGCGATCGAGGGCAGCTCGGCGCAAAAGCCACGCCTTTCCCTGCGAAACCCCCGCCGATCGAGGTCCCCTCGCCCCAGCCTGCGTCCCCGGGCAGCGGCAAACCTTCCCCTGTCGCGGGCCTCTTCGGCGCGATGAACCTCACCCTCGGCGGCCGTCACGCTTGCGCGATCGGACCCGGGGGCCAGGTCGCTTGCTGGGGCGAGGACGAGAGCGGCGAGCTCGGCAAATTTCGCCCGCCCACGCCCCCCGCCAAACCCAAGCCGGGCCCTCCGCCGAAGCCTCGCCTCGTCTCCGTCAAGGGGATCGAAGGTGCGACCGCGATCGCGCTCGGCGGCTCCTTTGGTTGCGCGCTCCTCGAAGACGGATCGGCGCGCTGCTGGGGCGACAATGCCTCGGGGCAGCTCGGCGACGGCACGACGGAGGCGCGAACCGAACCGGTGGGCGTCCAGGGAGCGACGGGCGTGACGGCGATCGCGCTCGGCGCCGAGCACGGCTGCTTGTTACGCGAGGGCGGCGTGGTGATGTGCTGGGGCAAAAACGATCGAGGCCAGCTCGGCGACGGCACGACGGAGGCGCGACGTTCCCCCGTGCCAGTGCCCGGTCTCGCGGGCGTACGCGTGATCGCGACGGGCAACGCGCACACGTGCGTGATGCTCGAGGACGGCGCGGTCCGCTGCTGGGGTGGAAATGGCGCCGGCGAGGTCGGCGATGGCACGACCACGGATCGCAAAGCCCCCGCGGCCGTGTCCTGGTGATAGACTGCCTTCCGGCTCGGAGGTGAACACATGAAACTTTTCTGGGGATGCTTGGGTTTGCTTTGGATCGGGGTCGCGCTCGGGTGCAGCGCGACGTCGGGCGGGAATCAATTCGAGAATTCGGGCGGCAACGGCGGCGACGGTGACTCGGGCTCGGGGGCTGGAAATCAGGGCGGAGGTGGCGCGGGCGGCGGCTTCATCCCGGGCACGGGCGGC
>JANMGF010001195.1:0-2963 GCA_031374535.1 Polyangium sp. (in: bacteria) | reverse complement strand
CTCCGGGTGGCTCCGCGCGGTGCTTCGCAGTCTTGCAGAGACCTCCGCGCGCCGGTGTGGGACGGGGGTCCCGGCGAATGGCGTCGGGGCGCTCGGAGGTCGTTGTGTTGCGAATTTACGATGTGGTGCTGAAAATGGTGGCGGATGCAGCCGGGGTGGCGGAGCAGATCGAGAAGCGGGACGTGGATCTGGCCCGGCAAATGCGGCGGGCGGTGCAGAGCGTGGCGCTGAATGTCGCCGAGGGGATGGCGAATTGCGGGGGGCACAAGCGGCAGCGGTACCAGACTGCGCTCGGGTCGGCCCGGGAGACGCTGGCCTGCGTGGAGGTGGGGCAGGCGATGCGGTATGTCGGGCCGCTCGATCCGGAGAAACGCGCCCGCATGAACCAGGTCATCGCTACCCTCGTACGGCTGGTCTACCGCCGGGGCTGAAGGGCAGGGCGGGCCGTTCGCGAAGGACGGCCCGCCCCCTACGTCATTTTCTTGACGACTCCCCACCCCCTGGATACCCTCCACCCCCATGATCGCCCCTCCCGACGCGCCCCCCGAGACAATGCTGATCGCCCTCTCCACCTATCAGCGCCCTCGACGCCGCTGTCGAGCTCGACGTCGACCGCACCTCCAATGATCACGAGTTCTTCGCCGCCGAGCGGGACGCGCTCAAGCCCCTCTTTGATGCCTTGTTTGCCGCCGATCGGGAGGCCATTTTGCATTTGCTCCTCGTCGCCCAGGCCAAACAGGCGCGCGTCCAGGTCGGCGATGCAATTCTCGACCGCGGCGTCAGCAAGGGCAAGGCGCGGATGAAGGTCGAGCTCAAAGGATCAGCCATGGAGAATGGCGCCGATCACGTCTTCGGGGCCGACGTCAGCGATATCATTCAGGCCGAGCGGGCCAAGGAGCCAGGACTCGTGCTCCAGGCCGTCGCCAAGTTCCCGCAGGTCCCAAGCTTCGCGGGCAAGGCCGAAATGGCGGCCGACTTGACCGGGCGCGCGACGAGGCAGCAGCAAAACTTCACCGACCGTGACGCCGCCGCCGTGACGGGGACGGCGCTCACGAGCGCGGTCAAGCTCGCGGTCGTCGCCAGCTCCGATGCGCTCTACAAGCTGGAAAAGCGCCTCCTCGACCGATTCCCCCGCCAGACGACGTACGTAAAAGCCTTCTTCTACGACGTCGCGCCGCCCAGGAAGAAGGCCGAGGCCCCCGCACCCTGACGCCTGCACGCTCCAAGCGCGCCAGGATCGTCCACACGCTGCCTCACGAACGATCCCCGGCCGTCACGCCCTCCCACGAGCCAGCGTACGGTCGATCCTGCGGCGCCAGGATCCCCCACGCGCCAGCGTACGGTCGATCCCGCGCCGCCGGGATCCCCCACGGGCCAGCGTACGGACGATCCCCGCCCACCGGGACCGGCCATCCCCCAGCCTACGGACGATTCTCAGCCCCCTTCGGTGCTCGTCCCGCGCGGCAAGAAGAGCCGCGGGATCGGCAGCTCGATCGCCTCGAAGGGCGGGACGCGCGCGGCCGTGTGGTCGTCGTACGAACCGACGTTCACCCACAAACCCTCGCGTAACTCGAACACCTCCAGGATACGCTCCGCCGGATCCACGATCCAGTACCAGCGCACGCCGTGACGGGCATACAGGTGTTTTTTCGTGACCCGATCGTGGGGCTCGTTCGAGGGCGAGAGGACCTCGCAGATCCAGTCCGGGACGAGCGGAATCGGGAGGACGTCGGGATCGGGCAGCCGCTCGCGACGGACGCCCACGAGGTCCGGACGCACGATGTCGTGAACGCCCAGCGCGACGTCCACGTCGAGGAAGATCCACCAGCCGCCAGGGCCGCCGAAGCCGTCGTCGTCGTGGAAAGGACCACCGACGAACCTTCGCAGGGATCCTTGCACGTTGACGTGTCGGGGACGCGGCGACGGCATCGTCACCAGGGTGCCCGCGATGATCTCCGCCTTCACGTCCTCGGGCAAGGCCACGAGGTCCTCGTACGTCGCGAGCTTCCGGGCAGCGTTCATGGTGTCTCCGCCAGCCGGATCCTAGCAGACCTCCCGGCGCCGAGCGCGGCCGTCCGCGACCCTTTCGCCCGCGCAAGCTGGCCCGTCCGCGCACCCTCGGCTATACCGTGCCCCGATGTGTCGCCTCTTCGGCGTCGTTTCGAGGCACGTCGAACCTCATACGGAGCCCCTCGCCACGGCCCCCAAAAGCCTCGCCGCTCTTTCGCCGGACCACCCGCACGGCTGGGGAATCGCCGCCCACGACGGGAAAAACTGGGCCGTCCACAAGAGCCCCACCTGCGCCCAGGAGGATCCCGCGTTTCGCGCCCTCGCCGCAGAGATCCGCGGGCGCGTGGTGCTCGCCCACGTCCGCAAAGCCACGGTCGGAAACACGAACCTCGTCAACACACACCCATTTCGACGGGATGCGTGGGTCTTCGCGCACAATGGCACCATCGCAGACGTCGCGTGGCTCGACCGGCGCACCTCGCAATCACGAAGGCGGGAAACCACGGGAGATACAGACAGCGAGAGGTTCTTTGCATTCCTGATGACGGCGCTCGATGAGGTGGGCGCCACGAAGGGAAGCCGCCGCGCCGCCCGAGGCGCAGCCCATGGCGCGCTCGCCCAGGCGCTCGTCGCCGCGACGTCGAGGTCCCATTTCGGCGCCGTGAACTTCCTCCTGAGCGACGGGGACGTGCTTTATGCCCACCGTTTCGGCCGGAGCCTTCACGTCTCGACCGGGCCAGGCGTCATCCGCGTCGCGTCCGAGGCGCCCCACGAGGCCAGCTGGCAAGAGGTGCCCGAACGCTCGCTCCTCTGCATGCAAGGCGGCGCGGTGCCCATCGTGACGCCCATCGTGACCGGACGACCCCCACGCCTGTCCCTCGCGGGTTAAAGAGGGGTCTCAGCGGGGAGGCGCCTCGCTGGGGCTTTGCCCCAGGCCCCACCAGGGGTTGTCC
>JANMGF010001139.1:0-1536 GCA_031374535.1 Polyangium sp. (in: bacteria) | reverse complement strand
TTTTCAACCCTTGGTCCAGGGCCTGCCCTGGTCCGGGGTCGAGGGGGCGGACAGCCCCTCGCGGGGTCCGGGGCGGCGCCCCGGCGTGACGCTTCAGGCGAGCACCCTCTGCTCACGCGTCACTGGCAGCAGCGGAATCCGGTTGAGTAGTCGTGGTACCGCGCGTTGTGTGCGGTCGTTTTGTACGCGCAGCCGTCGCCGTTCTGGTGCGTGTCGAGGTAGTAGCCGCCGCGGAAGGTGCCTGTCTTCGAGGCGGTCCACTCGTGCAGGTTGCCGACCATGTCGAAGACGCCGTAACTCGAGCGGCATTTTTTGTGCGCGCCGGTCTTTGCGAGCGTGCCCTTCATCTGGTTGAGACGCTCGTCGTTCATGTTGGCGAACGTGTACGCCTCCTGCGGCGGTGGGCCCCCGGCGACGCCGTAAAGCGCGTTGAACGAGGAGAAACCACCGTCGTTGCAGACGCCGGAGACGTGGACCTGGCCGTACGGGAAGGTCGTGGGCTTCTTGCCCTTGCACGCCCCGATCCACTCGTCGTCCGCGCAGAGGCGTTTGCCCGCGTTCTTGCACGCCTGCTCGGCCTGATCACGGCTGATGTATGCCTGCGGGATCTTGCCCTTCTTGCTCACGGCCTTCACGCGTAAGCCGTCGACGGGCTGGTAGGGCGAGTGCGTCTTTGTCTTGTTTTTGCCGACGATCTCGACGACGTGCGCCTCGTAGATGTCGATGCAGGACTGGCTGGCGACGCGGACCATGCCCTCGGGGCACTTCTTTCCCTTGGCCTCGGCCTCGACGGGCGCAGGCAACGTGGCCGCGAGCAGCGCGACGGCCGCGAGGGCGCACGCAAGAGGAGAGCGGGAAAAAACGAAGGGCTTCATGGCGCCACGAAGGACGAACGAGCCGCCTCTTCGACCCATACCCTTCGTGGAGTCAGGGAGCAAATACGCTTGACGTTGGGCGCCGCGCTCTGGACGCGACCCGGTTTTCGGTCAACCTCCCCCGGCCTATGCCGGCCGCCCGATCCGGTCCCGACCAGGGGACCGCAAACCCGATCGCCAAGATCCGCACGAGCCCCGAGGACTTCGTCGTCGACGAGATCCCCGCGTACGCGCCGAGCGGCAAAGGCGAGCACCTCTACGTCACGCTGCGCAAGACAGGCCGCAACACGATCGACGTGGTGCGGGATCTCGCGCGCGCCCTCGACGCCGATCCGCGCAGCGCTGGCTGGGCCGGCATGAAGGATCGGCACGCGATCACCACACAGACGATCTCCGTGCAGGTGCCGCTCGCGGAGGACGCCGAGGCGCTCCTCGCCAAGGTCTCCCTGCCAGGCGTGGAGATCCTCGGCGCGAGCCGGCACGGGAACAAGCTGAAGCCGGGGCACCTCGTCGGCAATCAGTTCACGATCACGCTGCGAGGTCTCTCGCCCGAAGGCGCCGCCCTGGTCGAGAAGCGGCTCACGGACACGGGTCGCGTGGGGGTGCCGAACTCGTTCGGGCCCCAACGATTCGGCCGCGAGGGTCAGAACCCGGTGCGCGC
>JANMGF010001117.1:0-2733 GCA_031374535.1 Polyangium sp. (in: bacteria) | reverse complement strand
GCGCTGTTCATCGAGTTTGGGTCCAGCCCCTGGGTGGTCGGGGTCCCGGGGTGGACTGCCCCGGGTGGGGCCTGGGGCAACGCCCCAGCGAGGCGGCGTCACGATGAGACCCATGCTCAGCCCCCCGCGGGGTCCGGGGCGGCGCCCCGGCTCCCACGCCTCCCCGTTGAAACCCATGCGCAGCCCTCGCGGGAGAGGGGCGTAAGAGGCTACCGCCTCGGATCCACGCGTTTCCCCTTCGAACGGCGGAGCACTTCCTCCGCCACGAAGGCCGCGACCATGGAAGGCTTCGTTCCAGGGCCGAAGCCGCCCTCGTAGCCGAGCTCGACTGCGAGCTTGTTGTCGATGCGCGGGCCGCCGAGGAGAAGCATGAACTTGTCACGTACGCCTTGTTTCTGCAGGAGATCGACGAGCGCCGCCGCGTTCTCCTTGTGGCAATTGCGCTGCGTGATGACCTGCGAGACGAGGATCGCGTCGGCCCCGAGCGCCTTGGCCCGCTCGGCGAGCTCCACGTTTTCGACCTGCGCGCCGAGGTTGTGCGCGTCGAAGCACTTGTAACTCTCGAGGCCCTTTTCCCCGGCAAACCCCTTGTAATTGAGGATCGCGTCGATCCCGACGGTATGCGCGTCCGAGCCCGTACAGGCGCCGACGATCACGATCTTTCGGCCGAGCTCCTTGCCCATGCCCTCGATCTGCTCCCGCGAGAGCGGCTTCGCGGCGAGCTCGGCGACGTCGATGGAGTCGATGTCGACCTGGTGCGCGGAATGCCCGTACGCCACGAAATAGGTGTGCTGCTGGGAGCATTGCTCCATCGCCGTGACGAGCGGATCCTTCAGGCCGTGGGCCTCGGCGAAACGCTTCGCAGCTTCCCGCGCGCGATCCCCGGGCAGGATCGCGAGCGTGAAGGTCATCTGCACCATCCCGTCGCCTTCACGATCTCCGTAAGCACGTAGCCATTTCGCCATGGTCAGCGGCCTCCCTCGAGCTCGTCCAGGATCGGGTTCAAATACTCGGGGTCACGCGCCACCACGCCGGCGTGGCCCTTGCCGCCCGTGCGTTTGCGTTTCACGTCGCCGAACGCGCCCCAGCCAATGGCGTCCCAGATCCCGTCGCCCTTGACCTGGAGGAGCAGCTCCTGCGCCTTGTGCAGCACCTCCTTGGCGCGACGCTCGACGATGCCGCCGGGCTTCCACTGGATCTCGTCGCCGAGGTGCCTCGCCGTGCCGAAAATGTAGCTCGCGCTCTTCAAGGAGAGAAAACGATCCATGAGCAAGGGCGTGTGGATCGCCTCGCTGAACATGCCGAGCAGCTCGATCGATTGGTGCGTCATGACGCCCGCGAGGTTGAACATCGCGTCGTGCACGTGGCTGTGGAAGACGTCGCCCGTCTTGAATTTCGTGGGCGGCATCCATTTGATGGGGTGCTTCTCGAAGATCTGCCGGATGAGCTGGGCCTGCGCGACTTCGAGGAGAAAGCTGTCCTCGAGCCCGGGGTCGATCTCGAAGGCGTGGCCTAAGCCCATCTGCTCGTCGCCGAGCCCGGCGCGCCGCGCGAACGCTTCATTGATGAACTGCGAGGCGAGCACGGTGTGCGCCTTCTCCACCGCGTCGGCCGTCGTGAGGTAGTTGTCCTCCCCCGTGTTGATGACGATCCCGCTGCGGGCCACGATGCGGCGCGAGAAGTACTGATCGACGAACGTCCGCTCCATGTTGATGTCGCGGAAGAGGATGCCGTACATCGCGTCGTTGAGGAGCATGTCCAGCCGCTCGACCGCCGCCATCCAGGCGATCTCGCTCATGCAAAGGCCGGACGAATAGTTCGTCTGGGCGAGGTATTGGCCCGACTCCACGCTCGCCTCGTCCGCGGCCCTGCGGATGATGCGGAAGTTCTCCTGCGTGGCGTACGTGCCGCCATACCCTTCGGTCGTCGGGCCCTCGGGCACGTAATCGAGGAGTGATTGCGCGGTGGCGCGAATGACGGCGACGATGTCCGCGCCGGCAAAACGCGCGGCCTTGGCCTGGACCGCGTCGTCGTAGATGTTGCCCGTCGCGACGATGACGTATTTGAGCGGAATCGGGGCTGCGGGGAAACGGGCTTTGAAGTGCTCGCGCGCGGTCCTGGCCTCGTCCATACGCGCGAGGGCCCGCTGCGTCTCCGGCTCGAGGGCGCCACGACATTCGTTCGTCGTGGGACCACCTTCGACGTCGAGGGGAGCGCCGCCATAAGCGATCTGCTCGGCGGCCTCCTGCGCAGAGCTCGCTCCCTCGAAGAGCGCGCGTCCGAGGAAATAAGCGACGCCGCGGCCCGAATGTCCGGCCTTGTGGATGCGGTCGACGAGCGCGTTCGCGAGCGGCGTGCCCTCCGGATCCGCGCCCGTGACGCCGTATGCGCGGGCGACGGTGCGCTCGATGCCCACGGTCGTGTGGCGATCGATGAAACGCTGGACGTCGTCGGCGATCGAGGCCGCCGCAGCGCGGCACTCGTCGACGATGGCGTGATCGAGGGGGACCTTGGCCATGGCGTTCGCACATGGCGCGGATGGGCCCGATTGTCAATGAGAGCGCCGGGGGTGATAAGCTCGCTCGGTGCACGTCTCCGCGTCCCCTCCGCTCGCCGTGGCGAAGCTCCTCTGGCAACCACGCCCCGAGGCCTTCGTGTTGACGGTCGTCTGCAAGGCGACCTATGCGTTGCGGAACGGGCCGTGTCCCTTGCTCGACGCGCCGGACCCGCTGC